>JAZDFP010000191.1:0-16472 GCA_043807745.1 Planctomycetota bacterium | reverse complement strand
ATTAATTCAAATCTTCCTCCTTCTAAAGATGTGATTTTACCACTGATATTAATCCTGATAATGGTGTCTTTGGGTAGATTACTCGTACCGGAAATAATTAGCGGCTCATCGATGTTATCTGATTCTAAAAATACTAACAATGGCGATTCTACCTTTATAATAATTTCACTATTAATATTTTTAGTATTATTTGTCTGTGAATAAATAACCAAGACAAATAATAAATAAGGTATGGACAATATTATATTTTTTATGCTCATCTGTTAATCTTCTATTACGAATTGTTCTATTATCTCCGGGGTAACTCTAAAAACTATAAAATTAACATCATCTAAAAACGGCGATTCTAATAATGGCGTATTGAAATCTTCTTCTTTAGATGAAAATAATATCCGATACTTAAAAATAAAATTATTTTCTTCACCCTTAGATATTTCTATTAGTGAAGCTTGTTTATCGCATAAAGACGAAAGAGGCATCTCTTCATTATTAAGTAATTGTATTCCAACATTTCCTTTTGTTTTATCCGAATTATCCGGCCAATAAACAGTCCAAGTGGGAATAATTTTTATTTTATCACTCTTTAGTCTTTGATTCCCCGGGTCAGGAATATTATTAAAATTTATAGTTATAGGACCTGAAGTAAATATTGATTCTCCTTTATAATATCTACCGTTGGCAAACTCTGTCTTAAAGAATTCCTTAGCTTCTCTAACATTATCAGGTAACCTTATTATAATTTCATCGATAGTAAAATCACCGGATGAATCCCAAAAGGATGCATCTGGTCTTTCGCCAAAACGCATCGAATTACCTGAAGAAAAATCTATATGTTGAATGATTTCCGGTGGGAACAATTCCGGTTGTTTATAAATATATTCTGCTTTAGAGTCACTACCGTTAATACAAAAAGTATATACGTCTGATGGATACATTTTCATCTCTGGAATCTCGCCTGTTCCCAAACAATATCGACAGTAACCGTTAAGAAATCCATCTGATTCTTTTTTACCTAAACAGGCAGAACAGATTTTTGATTCCTTTGTTAATCCGGGCTGTGTATCCCAAGCAATCCCGATATGGACCCATTGATGATGCCTATCACTTTCCCATGGAGTTTTGTCTGTTTTTTCTCCTTCACTACCATTGGCAAAAATATACTCGTCAGGCTGGTTCCCAAGACTTTCATCAATATCCCAAAACCATATATATTTACCCGCTGGTGTGGTTTTAAGTGAGGAAGAAAACGTATTTTTATAGGTATCCGACTTAGGAAACGCCATTATCGAAAAAATATTCTGGCAAACCTGATAATTATATTTTGGATGAGGTGGTTTATTAGTATTTTTATTCAGACTGAAAATAACACGTGGTTTAACCGATGTCTCATAATAATTAGGTTTGAACCAGAAAGAAACGGCACCCGTAAATCTTTTTTTATTATAAAGTTGTTCATAATCAATACCATCAACAAAGTTATTTTCTGCAGAATAAACAGGACAACTATTAATATCTGAATATATACCATCAGGATATAAAACTCCCCCATTAAAGATAGAACCTGAAGTTACATCATTTCCCGTTATAATAACTGGTTGTGAATCACCTTTAGAATGATTAGCTGTAAGACCATTATTAAAATGATGCCTAAAGGTTATATGTTGTCGCTTATCATTATACGAATTTTCATTAGTGGCTAATGCAATCTGACCATCCTCGTAGCAATTAACAGGAAGATGCTCTATATCAGGTTGTGGATATGTATGCAAAGCCTTAGACTGACGTATTACCCCTAAAGTCTTTTGGTTACTAATCTTACCACTGCTAAAATCTGCCTGATTCGTTTCATTATAAACTTCATAAACATGAACAATTCCTCTTGTCAGATAATTTGATTCGATAATCATAGCATTATCTTGTAGTCTTAGAACCATTCCTTCCGATTCTATCTCAAAGTAACCGCGCGGTGTAAAACAAAATTCTGTAGTATAAGTTATCAAATCTGTTTTATCCATTGAATGATAAACAATTCTATCAGGATTAAACTTGTTTAATAAAGTATTAGGATTAGCATTAGCCTTTATCAAATCAGCCTTGGCCTGAGCCATCTCATAATCTTCTGGCAAACCTTGTGCATCGCCAAAAAACCCTTCTTGAACCAGATTATCAAAAAATCTATTAAAAGCCTGCCATTCTAAAAAGGGAGAACGATTCCTTTCTTCTATAATCCTTTCAGCCAATTCATCTATGAGATGAATATTTTCTGGTATATTTAAATCGACAATTTGAAGTCTGCCTAATCGCATTTCTGGCGTTAATGTATTGTCTCTTTTTCTAGCAGGCTTATCCACACCACCGCTAAATAAAAATGGATCATCTTGTTGTAATTTTTCTTTTTCCTCATCACTGATACTTTGCTGAAGATACACACCTTCCAAATTAGCCAGTACTGCCATCAGAACAACCTTACTGGCCGTATTAATATCTATTGGATGTCGTGGTTCAATAGTCAAATCACTCTTAATTAATTCTTTCCATGAAAAAATATCTACTCCATCTTTAATCTGTCCCCTCAGATTGGGATAAGGATTCGGCTTAATCACCTTAGCATCCACTTGACCATAAAGAGTCACATAATCCTTTATTCTTTCATAAATAGGCTTAGTCATGATAGGTTCTAATTCTTCCTTAACCTTAAATCTCTTAGATGGTTTTTTATTTCTCATCTCAAATATATAATCACCCAATGCAGGAAATTCTGATATACTAAGAATTACTCCCAGATTATTTAATAATTGTCTGCTACCTCCTTTAGCAGAAACATCATCGCCGTTAATATAAATCTGGCTATTACAATCTATGATTTTTAGTGAATAGATGTCTTTACCGTTGGAATAAGTCTTAGCAAGTTCACCTGAATAACCGACGAAAGAACCATTAGAAAGACGTATCAATAATGGTTCACCACCTTGATCAGTTAATACGAAAGAAGGCCTTAATGCATATTTTAGTAAACAGGTCTCTATATCAAGAACCTTATTATTATTCTGGTCTTCTCCTCTATTCAATAAACCATTACGATTCAAATCTTCACCATAATAATACCATCCACCTTCCTTTGACGGTGAGGCTTCTGTTTTTATATTTATTAAATCACCGGAAGAAAGAGCCTGTAGTTCAGAAACAGCATTTTCTAATCCTTGATAGGACAGTATCTTTGCACGGATATTATTAAGATGACAGTGTTGCAACTCTATTTTAATCTGATTATAAGCAGTTAATGTAACACCGATTAATATAATCATAGATGTAATAATCAATATACCAGCAACAGTTACATTACCTTTTTGATTTCGTATATTCATAACCGTTTGTTTTACTTGCATGGTGTGCTATACAGAATAACAAGTTATCTTATAGTAATTGTAGCAAGTTTAGTATATAACCCGCCTTTTTTAATCAGTTCATCATGTCGTCCTTCTTCCATAATCTCGCCCAAGTTTAAGACAATAATTCTATCCGCATGTTGAACCGTAGACAATCTATGCGCGATAATAAACGTGGTCCTGTTTTTCATTAAATTGTTAATAGCGGACTGCACTATTTTCTCGCTTTCTGAATCCAAGGCAGATGTTGCTTCATCTAAAAGAAGAATCTTGGGATTTTTTAAGATGGCACGGGCAATAGCCAAACGCTGTCGTTCACCGCCAGATAGTTTGACACCGCGCTCACCGATAATCGTATCATATCCTTGAGGAAGACCTTCAATAAAATCAGCGATATAAGCCGCTTGAGCCGCTCCCTTAATTTCGTCTAATGTCGCATCAGGTTTACCATAACTGATATTATTACGGATACTCTCATTAAATAAAAAGTTATCCTGTCCCACAATCGCAATGTATCTTAAAAGAGAACTCCTTTTAATCCTTTTAAGACTAACACCATCAATTTCGATATCGCCTTCAGTTGGTTCGTAGAAACGGCATAGTAAATCCAGCAAGGTTGACTTGCCTGCTCCGGTTGGTCCAACGATAGCCACAGTCTCACCGCTTTTTACTGTCAGATTAATATTCTTTAAAGCTGGCTCACGACAACTTGCCGCATCAGAATCATAACAAAACGAAAGTCCCTTAAATTTGATTTCATTCCTGAAATCAGGCAATTCAATAGCATCATGTGCATCTACAATATCGGGCTTTAGTTCCATCAGTTCAAAGATACGTTCCGCAGCGCCCATGGCCTCCTGCAAGGTATTATAAGTCATGGTGAGTGTTCGCAGCGGTTTGTTACAACAATAAAGATAAAACATAAAAACCGCAGCCTTCGGGATGTCCAGCCGTCCTATTTTTATCAGATAGACCGCCCCAAACAAGACACCTATCAGCAGTACCGCACCACCTAAATCTATGAAACTCAGACTCATCGCCTTGGCCCTGACCATTCCCAGTGATTTCCTCAGAAATGAATTATTCTCCTTTGCCAGTTCCTTTATCTCGCCCTGTTCCATCTGGAATGATTTGACAATACGGATACCGGAAAACATCTGATGCATTGACTCAGTGACATCACCCAATTGGGCTAAACTCTTGGTGCGCGCCGTCCTGATACGTTTGCCGAATAGGAAAATGGGGAATGCAATAAACGGTATCAGGAACATCACTATTATAGCCAAACGCCAGTCAATGACAAACATATAAACAAATGCCATCAGTATTGTCAGTGGCTGTTGAATAATGTCGCCAAAGAGAAAACTAATGGCGCTTTGAGTCATACTAACATCATTGGTCAGTCGCGAGAGCAAATCACCGGTTTTCTTCTCGTTGAAAAAACGCAGAGAAAGCGTCAATAAATGGGAGCAGAGCCGGTTGCGGATATCAATTATCACCTTAAAGGTAATATATTGCTGGAGATACTCTTTGGGGTAATTTAATATTGCGACGAGAATACTCATGATTAAGGCAATCCAACAGATATTAAGAAGTGTCTGTCTGGTGGTCGCACCCTGGAGCCATTTCTCAAACGGTACGACTATCTTATTGCTAAGCAGGCTCTCTTTAGTCGGAACACTAAGGCTGTGATTATAAGTGCCGGTGATGCTCTGGAAAGAATTAACCATCGGCGAAATCAGAAGTCCTCGTCCCAAAGAAATCGTAATATAGAGCCCTATAAAAAGAACTGTCAGGATAATCAACCCGAGATAACGGCGGGCAAACTGGAATAATTGCATTGCCAAACTCAGACTGGTCCTGCTACCAAGCGGTGCTCTTGACTTACTCATAATATAAATCATACCGTGATTAGTTCGGAGTTACTCCGAACTCTTAACTCCTAACTCCGAACTTCTATATCTACCACTTTCATTGATAAAGTCAAGCAAACCAATAAATCGGCTGATTAAATAAAACTCGACAATCATTAAGAAATAATGTGGAATGATTTTAATACCTTATCAAATGATCCTTATTAAATACTAAAAAATGAATGGCCAATCAGTTTGAAGAAACTATAACCTAGAACGATTACTTGCCTTAATAAATCATCTTGTAAACTTTATCAAAGCATTAGAAAACAAAGAATCTCGAAAACGATATACTCATCGTTTACTTCACTTCTTTTTCACTTTTAAGTTCACCGAATATTGAATTTTTAACCGATAATTTTATCGTATAAGGAGGCGTTGACCCTTTCTTAATCGTGCCGCTAAAACCTCCATTGACGGTGTTATACGGGTTTTCAGTAGTGGCAGCAGCCGACCGGTTAATTAAACCCTTTGCAACTGATTTCTTTGTTGAATCAAATATTTCCACCCCGGCAGGCAGCATGCTTGGTGTAACATTGTAATATTCTTCACCAGCCGCGCCGTATACGTTGAGTGATTCAGGAATGGTGATTTTGTTATCCTGAAGAGTACAAGAGCAATCTACTCTGTAAGGCGCCCCCCATTGAACCAAGTTTACTTTCTTCTTGTTATCCTTATCCAATTCGTCTGTCACATCGATACTCTTCATTTCATTCTGCTTAATCGTAGCGGAACCTTTTTTGTCTGTAAGATAACCCAGCCATAAAGTATAAGCACCGCAAGGCAAAGTGTTTATTTTACTCTTTGATACATCCAGATAAATATCTCCACAATTAAGAATAAGCATCTCCAATTTGAGCGGACACTTGAAATTACTAAGCATATCCACTTCACCGCATTTACCTTCATATGGTGCAAGGGAAATCTTTTCAGCGGTTGCTTCTATTTTACATTCGTATAATTTATTCTTGATACAAATAATCGGGCTGACCGGAAGAGCATAAATAGAGTTACCTATAACTATGGCGTCTTTCCCCTTCTCGTCATATACCCCGTTATTATTGGCATCAATCAATGTTATTTCAACATCATCAACTTTGCCTTTTGCATAAGTAGCAAAGTCGGCTGGTGTATGCGTGTTATTTTGTATTAACATCGGTGTTAACGCCTTGATTTTATTAGCTTTGCTATCAACCACGGTCAGCGGATAATCCTTCCATGTTGGATTACTCGACGGCGCATCTTTAGTCTGTAGATTGATTTTGGATACCGTAATCATTAATAAGATTACGCATATTACCGGTATTATAAAAATCTTTCTCATATCTTTTCTTCTTTCTTTATATTGTCTTCGTTATTTTAATTCTATTTTAAGAATTTATAATTTTATGCCAATAATTTGAATATATATCACAACTTCTAATCTGTCAGGTGACAGATTTTGTTACTTCCAATCCATTTCAGCCGGTATGCCTTCAATCGCAGTCCATTTATTATTCTTCAGGGTTAAAATGATCTTGTTGTTACCTGTTATATAGACTATTTTTTCAGCCCCGTTATTGTCTTTTTCTATTTTCTGTATCTCAACGGTTGAGTATTTTTTATTGATAACCTTTTGGTATGCCTTATACGATTCATAGGCATCTTCCTCTGAATCCCAGACAGTTGATAAACATAAAATAGTATCGTTGGTCTTGTTATTCCGGATAAGGAAATATTTGTCACCGCCCCATCCTTCTGATGCCTGCCGGGCATCATTTTTGGCGTATTGGCTGTAAAGAATCCAGAAACCCAATTCGCCCAGTGTATTCTCGTAAAGAACCATCCAATCTTCTGTTAATGACGGCCGGGGTATTGTGGCCGGATCATCTCGCGGTTCAATTAATTTATCAGGATGAATCATCTGTTCCGTGGACACGGGTATATTTTCGTATAGCCCGTCAATAACCCGCCAGTTTTTCTGCTTTTCATCAAGCGTGACCAGATTATGGACAGCATAAGCGCCGTGAAGATAAGGAGCCTGAAGTACCCAGAAAAGATATGACGGTACATTATTAAGATTTTTTAATGATTCGGCAATATCAGGTGATAATTTCTTATAAAGCTCTGCCGAAGCCATATTCAATTGTAATAACTCCCGGCGCCCCATCAGTTTCATCCGGTTGAAAGTTAACTCCAACACCGGACTGTCCGGAGTAAATGATATACCCATTCTTTCCAAACCACCGATAGTCATAATATAAGTTGCTTCGCCTTCTATTAAATACTTTAAAGCCGCGTCCTTATCATCATCAGTCGGGTTATTGAATTTGGTCAGGTCACAATACTGGTCCTGCAGAGCGTGGCTGAGTTCATGAATCATAATAGTATCTACTTCCTGAGGCGGATAATCGGTTTTTAACAAATACATTGATTTAGTCTCAGGGTTATAATAAGCCGCAGCCTGTCCTGCCAATAGGCCTTCAAAGCCTTTTTTTAGGTCATAATTTTTAGGAAGCAACCCCAGTTTGATAAGTGCCGATTGAACCAGTTGGCCTTTGTCCTTCATTGATTTATCCCACTCCTGAGCGATAAATTCCTTGAATTCTTTTGCGGATTGAATCTGAAACGGAACATCTGATTTGAATTTCCTGCCCCTGATTTTTTCCACGGTAGATTTATAAGATTTCATATTGCGCTGAATGTCATCCGGAGATAACCTGTCTTTGGATTCGTCTTTCCCCTCACTCTGGGCATAGATAAAAGAAATACCAACCGATAATAATAAAATTAATATTGCAATATATTTTTTGCTCATAATAATCCTTTATATTTTTATGACTGATAATGTTTCCGGTAGAATTTTAGATACTCACCTGTTTTTATCTGCTCCCACCATTTTTCATTATTGAGATACCAATCAATAGTCTTTTTGATGCCCTCTTCTAATTTATATTTAGGCTGCCAGTTTAATTGCCTTCTGATTTTGGAGATATCAATCGCATATCTGAGGTCATGACCGGGCCGGTCTTTGACATATTTGATTAATGAATCAGGTTTATTCAATGCCTTGAGAATTATTCTGGTGATGTAAAGATTAGTCCGCTCGCTATTTCCGCCGATATTATAAATCTCACCGAGACTGCCCTTGCGCATAACCAAATCTATTGCCCGGCAATTGTCTTCCACATAAAGCCAGTCGCGGATATTCAAACCGCTTCCGTATAAAGGCAACAATTTATCGGTCAGCGCATTAGTTATAAAAAGAGGAATAACCTTTTCAGGAAATTGGTAAGGACCGTAATTATTGCTACTCCGGGTGATGATTGCCTTATAGCCGAAGGTTTTCTCGTATGATTTAACCAAAAGGTCAGCCGCGGTTTTACTTACCGAATAAGGGCTGCTTGGGTCCAAACGATTAGTCTCTTTAAAAGCCCGGTCTTTCAATCCTAATGAACCGTAGACTTCATCAGTGGAAATCTGGATGAAACGTTTAATATTATGCTGACGGGCTGCTTCCAATAAAATCTGAACGCCTAAAACATTGGTGCTTAAGAAATCAGCCGGCTTATAAAGACTCCTGTCCACATGGGACTCTGCAGCAAAATTCACCACCGCATCAGGATATACTGACATTAGACGATCGACTACTTTCCCATCCCTGATATCACCTCTGACAAATTTATATCTCTTATCTTTTTGGATATCCTGCAGATTGGCTAAATTGCCTGCATAAGTCAGAAGGTCAAGATTGATGATTTTTACAGAAGGATACTTATTAAGCAGATAATGGATAAAATTAGAGCCGATAAAACCGCATCCGCCGGTGACGATTATTTTCATAAAATCAAGTATAAATTTATCTCATATCAAGTCAAGGAATTAGTAAGTTGATTAAGCGGATTTTGCTGATTTAGCCGAGGGAATTTATCCGTTCAATCTGGGTTATCTGCTTAATCCGCTTACTTAATTTTACCCATTCGGGTTATCGTCCCGAGACCCCTCAGGATCGAGGGATACTTTCCTATACCGCAAACCAATAAATAATGGATTTTTAATAGTATAATGTTATAGTATGGCTATGAGAATTATTTTAGCCGGCGGTGGAACGGGCGGTCATCTTTTCCCGGGCGTTGCATTGACTCAGGAATTATTGTGGTCCAGCAAAATATCCGAGAAAAAAGTGCTTTTCCTTTGCACTAATAAACCATTTGACCTGCAACATCTTAATCGTTATCATTTAGACTATAAAATTCTTCCTTCGCCAAAGTTACCGTCATTGAAAAATCCTCTGTCCATAATTAAATTCCCGATAAATCTTATTATTTCCTTATATTACACTAATAAATATTTCAGCGAATTTAAACCGAGTGCGGTAATCGGATTAGGCGGATACGGAGCATTCAGTTCGCTGGTCATCGCTATGTTAAGAATGATTCCTTTTGTCCTATTAGAACAGAATATTTTACCCGGTAAAATCACGCGGTTCTTCAACCCTTTTGCGCGGTATGTATTTTGCCAATGGGATGAATCAGTAAAATATCTCAGGAATAGAAAAAGTATTAAGACAACAGGCAGCCCGATTCGCAAGGAAATACTTTTATCCATAAACGGCTTAATGAATAATAAATCAAATGTTCGCAAGCAATTAGGATTAACCAAAGAATATATTTTATTAATTATCGGCGGCAGCCAGGGAGCAGAGACGTTAAATAAAGGAATTATAGATAACATAGATATGCTAAAAAAACTATCCAACCGATTAGGCATTATCCATCTGACCGGTGAAAAAGATTATCAAATGATAAAAGATACTTATCAAAATGCCGGCATCGAAGCCGTAGTAAAAACATTTGTTGATGAAATGAGCATTATCTATGCGGCATCAGATTTTGCTTTAAGCCGGGCCGGTGGAATTGCCATCGCAGAAATGACCATTTTTGGGCTACCGATGATATTAGTCCCCTATCCGCATGCGGCTGATAACCACCAGTTCTTCAACGCATCAGAAGTTCAAAAAACTTGTGCAGGCTTTGTTATTAATCAAAACCATCTTTCCAAACAAATTGGACCGATGATTAATGATTTTATCAATACCGGGACTAAAACACTTTCACAAAATGCCAAATGTTTAGCAAGGAATAATACGGCAGGTATAATTATTGATTATTTACAATTATTATGATTTGAGGTGCGATTAATTACTCTAAGTATTTGATAAAAGTCACCTTATTGCCCGGATGGGCAAAAGCGATGTCATTGACACATTTTCTTATAAGAGAGATTCCTAATCCGCCCGGCGAGCCGTATTTAATGGTTTTTTCTATCAATTTCGGTGCCTCAAACTCCGTCAGTGGAACTCTCATATGTTTTTCATAATCAAAACCATCGCCTTCATCAATAACAGTAAAAGTCATCTTATTCGGCTCAAAAATAAATTCCACTTCAACGAATCTTAACGCACTAAATTTATTGCCATGGATAACCGCATTATCAATCGCCTCACCAACCGCTAACATAAATCTTCTCTGGATATCACCATTAATCTTTTCAGATACAATCAACTTCTGTATCAATTCAAAAACACCACGGGATGTGTCTGCTGAGGTATTAAATTTTATCTTTATCTGCTGATTGTTTTTCATTATTTTATCCGGGTAGATTTATTCAATCTATCAGAGATTCCTGCATATAAATATAACTAATATTTATTATTTGTCAAGGTTTTATTTTATATTTAGTTATTTTTAGTCAAGTCGGCATTTTCTTGACTTTTCTAAAAAATATAATTTATATAGATGAGAATGGCTTGCCCCGTTAGAAGCGCATACAACAAACTGCGATAAATCTACGTATTAACTCTGATTGCTTTGTATTTAACGCTTCTAACAGGGCGAGTGGCGGAATTATCCCGGTGGGATAAAACAGATTTACCCGGCGGGCGCGTAAGACTTAAGCGCGGGTGGTGGAATTGGCAGACACGTAGGTTTTAGGAGCCTATGCCTTGCGGCTTGCGGGTTCAACTCCCGCCCCGCGCATTAGAAACTGTTAGCGACGAAGGAGCATTACAGTTTCTTATCCCGTAGCAAAGCGGAGGGGTTGGAAACAATTAGAGTTCCTTATTCCTAACGGAAGGCTTTGTTTCCCCGCAGTGTAACGTAGCGAATTAAAGAAATTAAAATATATGACATACGAACTGAATTTATCGGACTATTTAAGGGTAATGCGGAAACGAAAATGGATTATACTATTATGCTTCTCAATCGTTTTCATTGGAGGTATAATTTATGTAAAGTTATCACCACGCGTATATTATCAGGCTTCTTGCAACATCAAGGTCATCACACAGCGAACCATCGGCGAACTTTTTACATCAATATTTAATACGGCTGCAAAATCTTTAGTTTCTGAGGCAATGACAATTACGAGCCAGAGTGTTGTTGAAGAAGCTGCCACTGAATTACAATTGATTACTCCCCAATGCTCTCGTAGTGAGATAGATAACATTGTCAGTAACCTGAAAAATCATATCGAAACCGAGGTCATTCAAGGTACCAATCAGATTAAAATCACCGTGACGCATCCCAAACGTTCTCTGGTTGCACCTTTAGCAAACAAATTAGCCGATGCCTATATCAATCAAGACCTCAGGCAGAAAAGCAAAGAATCGCACCAATTAAGAATACACCTCGGAGAACAATTAGCCGAAGTAGAGAAAAAATTGACTGCATCTGAAGACGCTCTACAGAACCTTAAAAACAAAGAAGATGTCATCGGTAGGGCCATTCCTTTACAAAATAAACTCGACGAGTTAGAACAGAGGCTATTAACATATTCGCAACAATATACTGAGGCAGGCAAACCTTATGCTATTACAAATCTGAAAAATGAGATTGAAGAAATAAAAGAAAAACTTAAGGCGTTACCAAAAGAAATAGAATTAAGCAGGCTTAATCGCGAGGTAGCCATTAATGGGAAATTATATACTACACTCAAAGAAAACATGCAGTTGGCCCGAATGAAAGAAGCGGAACAGGTATCTGATGCCACACTTATTGATATGGCAATTGAGCCGACTATCCCTATTGTACCTTATAAAACCAATATTTATATAACTGCCCTGCTCCTCGGATTAGTAATTGCTCTGAGTGTCGGTTTCATAGCCGAGCACCTTGACACATCCATTGCTACTATTGAAGGCGTAGAAAATCTTGCTAAGTTACTTGTTTTAGGAATAATTCCTTATTTTAAGCCCAAGAATTACGGTCTAACCAAGAAGTGGCAACAATGGTTAATAAAACTATGCGGATTAAAAGATAGTTCGCTCAAGGCATCACAATGGTTGCTTTTCTATTATCCGCCTACTTCACCCGTGGTAGAAAGTTATGCTATTTTACGCAACCAGATTTTATATAATTTCGTTAAGGAGAAAGAAATAAGTCGCATCCCCGCAGATGTGCATCTTGTTTCGCCATCCTCGTCGCCGTCCCTGATAGGACTGCCTCCTCGAGACCTGCCCCGTGATGGGTCTCCCGCTCCCGTTCCGTCCCTGGCGGGACTACCTCGGGACGGCAGTCCCGTAGGGGCGAAACTTGAATCCAGCGATGCAAGTAATTCCCGTGAACAGTCCCTCGGCTCCGCTCGGGATAAATGGAATGGTGAGCCTGCCGAACCATTAGTTCCTCCGACCGAAAGGGATAAAAAAATAGTAAAACAGAAACTAAAAGGCAATGTTACTATATCACTAACCAGTGCCATACGTCACGAAGGCAAGTCACTTACCTCAACCAATTTGGCTATCTCAATGGCTCAATCAGGGTATTCCACCCTTTTAATTGATATGGATTTCAGGAAACCGACACTCCATAAGTTATTTGATACATTGAATGAAAACGGGGTGAATGAAATTATTAACGGCAAAGCAACATTGCAGACTTGCCTCAGAACAGGTGTCGGCCTCGGCGGACATCTTGAGCACTGGCGGAAAATGCCTTACTTGGATAATTTAAGCATGATACCGGCTGGTAAACACGAGCAATATCCAGCCGAATTAATTCGTTCTCCAAAACTTAAAGAAATCTTGGAGGAAGCAAAGAGAAAATATGAAATAGTGATTGTAGACTGCCCGCCGATTTTAGGTATGGCTGATATGTTGATATTAGGCACCTATATTGATATAGTCATATTGCTCTATAGGTCAGGATGGGCATCCCGCAGGGTATTTATGCGGGGGCAAACAGCAATTGGAAAGCGCCGGTGTTAACTTTAAAGGAATTATCATCAATGGTATTAAGCCACACTTAGAACCCGTTTATTCACGTTATTACTATTATGACTACAGGGAAAAACTCCCTGCTGAGCCTGAGCAACCGTTTTCTTTGAAATGATGGTTCGGCTCGTCGCCCGCCAAAGCATCGGCGCAGGCGAGTGTCCCACGATTTACAGATAAACACGGATAGGAGGATTATTATGATAGTACTGGGATATATTTTATTAGGATTAATTGCCGGGACACTAAGCGGATTACTTGGTATTGGCGGTGCGATTATCATTATTCCGGTCCTGATTTACATTTTCGGATTTGGGCAACATCTTGCCCAGGGCACGACTTTGGCATTGATGGTTCCTCCGATTGGATTGTGGGCGGCACTTATATATTATCAAAAAGGTTTTGTGGATATGAAAGCAGCGCTTTTTATCTGTCTGGCATTCTTTTTAGGTGCTTTCTTAGGTGCTACACTATCTACCAATACTTCCCCATTGGTATTACGCAAGATATTTGCTGTTATCCTGTTTATAGTGGCAATCAAGATGTTCATAGAGAAATAATTCGTGATACTCCGGCGTCAAATTATCTTGACACCCCCAATTAATAGAATTAGACTATTCCTCGTAAACGTAGCAAATTAGATTTTAGATATTACTATAATTATGCGTTTTGATAAATTTACCATTAAGTCCCAGGAAGCACTTCAGCAAGCCGAATCAATTGCCGAAAAACGGGGACATCAGGAATTACAGCCCGAACATCTCCTTATGTCATTATTGGAACAGCCTGAAGGTATTGTTATCCCCCTGCTCCAGAAAATCGGAGTTAACGTTCCTCAATTAACGCAACGGATAGAAAATGAACTTAATAAATTCCCCCGTATAGATGGTAATATCGGCCAATCATATATTTCACGACGGCTTAAAACAGTGCTGGAATCTGCGATTACCGAAGCCGAAAGACTCAAAGATGACTATATCTCTACGGAACATATTTTATTGGGAATTCTGGATGACAAATCCGCCGGAGGCGGATCCGCCTCAGGAGGACAAGGTAATCTGGTCGGGATACTGAAAGAATTGGGCATATCCAAAGACCGTATTTATTCGGCGCTTACAGAAATAAGAGGCTCTCAACGTGTTACAGACCAACAACCCGAAAGCAAATACCAGACATTAGAAAAATACTGCCGCGATTTAACTAAACTCGCCCGTGATGGCAAACTTGACCCGGTCATCGGCAGAGAGGAAGAAATAAGACGCGTTATGCAGGTGCTTTCCAGACGCACTAAAAATAATCCTGTTCTTATCGGCGAACCCGGTGTGGGCAAAACCGCAATTGCCGAGGGATTAGCCCGGCGCATTGTCCAAGGCGATGTACCTGAACCATTAAAGAATAAACGTGTGATGGCGTTAGACCTTGGGGCAATGGTGGCAGGCAGTAAATATCGCGGTGAATTTGAAGACCGGCTCAAGGCACTCCTTAAAGAAATCGGTGAATCAAATGGTGAAATCATCCTGTTTATAGACGAACTCCATACCGTGGTCGGAGCCGGCGCAGCCGAAGGCGCTCAGGACGCATCCAATATGCTCAAACCCGCTCTGGCACGCGGCGAACTCCGCTGTATCGGCGCTACCACTCTTAACGAATATCGCAAATACATAGAAAAAGATGCGGCTCTGGAACGCCGTTTCCAACAGGTCCTTATCGGTGAACCTACGGTTGAAGACACCATCTCCATTCTTCGCGGCTTAAAAGAACGATATGAAGTCCATCACGGTGTCAGGATTCAGGATGCGGCTTTGATTGCCGCCGCAACCTTATCTTACCGGTATATCTCTGACAGATTCCTGCCTGATAAAGCCATTGATTTGGTTGATGAAGCCGCTTCGGCATTAAGACTGGAACTTGACAGTATGCCGCACGAAATAGATACACTCCAAAGACGGATAATGCAATTGGAAATAGAACTGCAGGCGCTCAAGAAAGAAAAAGACCAGGCAAGCAAGGAACGCTCCGCTAAGGCAGAAAAAGAACTGCGCGATTTGAATGAGAAAGCAAATGCCCTAAAGGCACAGTGGCAGAACGAAAAGAAAATGATTCAAAGCATCAGTGAACTCAAAGAGAAAATAGAATCTGAAAAGGTTAAAATGGATGACCTGATGCGTAAAGGTAATCTGGATAAAGTCGCTGAAATACAATATGGTATTATTCCCACCCTGCAAAAACAATTAGAAACCAATAACAAGAAATTGGCTGAGATTCAGAAGAAATCGCATATGCTCAGGGAGGAAGTAACTGAGGAAGACATTGCCGAGGTAGTTTCACGTTGGACCAAGATACCTGTTTCCCGCCTGATAGAAAGCGAGGTCCAGAAATTACTTAAAATGGAAGAGCGTCTAAGCCAGCGGGTAGTCGGGCAATCTGAAGCCATAAAGGAGATTTCCAATACCATCAGACGCGCCCGGGCTGGTTTACAAGACCAGAATAAACCTATCGGCTCTTTTATCTTCATCGGTCCAACCGGCGTGGGCAAGACAGAACTGGCAAAGGCATTAGCCGAATTCCTGTTTGACAGCGAATCGGCGCTGGTCCGGATAGATATGTCCGAATATATGGAAAAGCATACGGTATCGCGGCTGGTCGGCGCCCCACCGGGATACGTCGGCTACGAAGAAGGCGGTCAACTCACCGAAGCGATTCGCAGAAAACCTTATGCCGTGGTCCTTTTTGACGAAATAGAAAAGGCGCATCCTGAAGTATTTAATGTATTCCTGCAAGTCCTTGATGACGGCAGATTGACTTCAGGGCAAGGCAAGGTGGTCAATTTCAAGAATACGATTATTATTATGACCTCAAATATTGCCGGTGATTTGATGAAGGAATATGCCGAAGAAAAGTCACCTGACCCAGCAAAGATAAGAC
>JAZDFP010000190.1:0-2379 GCA_043807745.1 Planctomycetota bacterium | reverse complement strand
GCTCTTGAACGGCAATTCAGGTTTGACTAACTTGGCATCGCCACCTGTTAGTATAATTCTCAAATTAGAAGGCTTTACTTTTAACTCGTTGACTAATTCCCTTACAATATTCTTGACCAATCCGATAGTCCCGTAATAAACCCCTGAATTTATGGCATCTTCAGTGTTTTTCCCGATTATTTGTGGCTCCTTTTTAACTGGTTTAATAAGCGGTAACAACGCACAATTTTGATGAAGTGACTCAGTCATTGTATGGAACCCAGGAGCAATTACGCCTCCCAAAAACTCACCTTTATGAGAAATCACATCAAAGGTGATTGCCGTGCCGCAACTGATTACCACAATAGGATTCTTGCCTTTGACTATTTGTCTTGCCGCCAAGGCATTAAGCAGTCGGTCTTTTCCTACCTTTTCCGGCTGGGCAGTCTGGTTAACTATCGGAATGGGAAAATCTTTACCTGCTCTGAGAGGTTTAATCTTGAATACCTTTTTACACCATTCATTAATAATCCGGTCAACTTCAGGGCAGGTTGAAGAAACCAGAATATTCTTTACTAATGAGATAATCTTTCTGCCGCCATTTATTTTCAGAACCTTGTCCAGAAATACCTTATTTATTGAAGTATTAGGAATAGTCTCATTAGCAATAAACTTATCATCAGCATAAAAACCCAGATGTATATTCGTATTACCAATATCAATTGCCAATATCATTATTTTATGATATAATATTGCTTGATAAAAACCAAGAAAATTCGTAACCACAGATAGACACAGATTTTCATTCTAGAATATAATCAGTGTAATCCGTGAAATCTGTGGTTTCAATTAATTAGTATGAAATACCTTACTCCTATTATTGTCTATCTTAGTCCTCTATTATTAGGTCTGATTATTCCGTTTTTAGTATTGTATTCCCATCATTCTCATAATAGTGCCAAAAAACTAATTCAAATACTTTTAGTCAGGATTACTCTTCCGGTTATAATCATAACAATCATCATCGGCGTTTTAAATAATATTATACCCCACACTATTTTCTCATTAACTACCATTAATTTTATCTATTTAGCCGTCTTTCTTTGGGGATGGGCATTGATGACTGCTGGATTCTGTTATCTTTTTATTACTCTTGGCTTAGATAAAAATCTAATCTATGTAATAATATCCATTCTAATGATTTTAGCAAACACAACGGTATTTTATATTAATCCTTTTATCAATGCGGTTCAATCAGATATTGTTCTCCGTCAATGGTTAATAAAAGTAGCAGTGCACATTAACCCGATGTTAACAATTGCCAGTAATTTCTTTAAGCATGATATCCTGCGTTCCAATTCAATGTATTCTATATGCGATATTGGCCCATACTATTTTTATGGCTATGCTAATTGGATTAAAGTATTATTATATTATGTATTAATCGGATTTCTCGCCCTTGGACTATCTGTAATTATTAACAGCCGGATATTGCGTCGCATAACTTTTAATAATAAAAACCATAATGAAAAAAATTAAATTTATTCTGTATATTATATTGCCTCTTATTGTAATTGTTATTGTTATCAAAGAATTCCTCCTCAAGATTAAAATTGATACCAAGGAAGCAATCCAATTAGGCGTCGGAATCATCATAGCAATGTGGTTCATATTCTTTATACTTAGCCGTTTATTAAATAGAGAAATTAGGCGTAAAAATGTGGCTTCTAAAGGATTTCAGATTATCCATAAAACACAACAGCATACTGATTCGCAACCGGAAGAAAAACCCCTTAAATTCTATTCATCAGGCAGGTTTCAGATTATTCACCCAGCACATAACCTACAACTTGGTGAGAAGCCCAAAGTAGCGGGTTATGTGCTGGGTAAAAAACGCGAAGGGGAACAAAAAGATAGAATAGAAAAAATGGTGCATTTTGGCACTGCCGGTATCCGTGGCATAACTAATATAGAAATCACACCGCTTATGGTGCTGAAAATATCTGAAATCTATGGTTCATATCTATCCAATATAAAAACCGGCGATAAAATAAAACTTGCCGTAGGTTATGACTCGCGTTATGGTTCCGAAATGCTTAAGAATGCGGCTATCAGCGGTCTAAACTCAGCCGGTATCCACACAACAAATTGCGGCTGTATTACCACCGGTGGACTGGCTTCTTATATTGTTTGCAACAAATTAGACGGAGGTATCCTGATTACCGGTTCTCATACCCCTTATAATATGACGGGATTTATTATCCTGAATGCTGACGGGTCTTATTTGGATATTGAACACTCCCGCGAATTAGAAAACCGTTATGAAAACTATGATAAATTCCGTAACGCTGTTAAACCGGAGCAGATAGGTAATAATCAGGATGCCCAAAAACCTTTTGA
>JAZDFP010000189.1:0-7482 GCA_043807745.1 Planctomycetota bacterium | reverse complement strand
GGCAACTGGAAGCAGCACATGGAAATTTGGCGAAATCTGAAGAACGCTATCGCACATTATTCAACAATGCTAATGATGCTATATTTCTTGCCGATACTAAAAAAGCGATAATGCTTGATTGTAACAAGGAAGCAGAAAATTTATTAGGTCGCTCCAAACAAGAAATAATAGGAATGCCTGTGCTACGACTGCATCCACCACAAAAGAAGAAATATTATAATGATTTTTTCAGACGTCATGTTAACTCTGGCCGGATAAATGACCCAAGAAAAGCAGAGGTTATCACAAAAGACGGTATCACTAAACCGGTTTATATTAGTGCAAGTGTAATGGAACTTGACGGACAAAAAGTTATCCAAGGTATTTTCCGAGATGTTAGTCAATGTAAATGATAGGAATAGGAAAGTCGAATTTAATAACAATCACGCAACTAATTTATATGCGTGATAACATACTAAAGGAATAAATGATTATGGAAAATAAATCAGGATTTTTACGTGTTGACTCCCTTAATCTTTATAAATTTATTAGACTTGTTTTAGGACCAGACATTTCTGATAGCCATATTGCCGGCCAATGGAGAATGGATATCAAAAACTTCCATGAGTTTAAAACCGGTGTATATCCCGTGCCACGTTTAGGTAAACTTGAGGAGTTCGCCTTAGTATTAGGCGTCAATAAGCATTTAGTTTTTCAGGTAGCCAGCGGGACGCCTGCCCAGAAAGTCTTTAACCTGATAAAAAAGAACGATTTGCCGGGACAAATAAGATTATTATTTGGGCAAGTGAAATTAAGAAAATAAGGATTGAATTTAACCCCGTAGAGATGCTTCCCTTATATGCATCAATTGAATACAGCAAGCAATATCACTTTGGTTCTCTTGTAAATTCCATGACTTTCACTTTCTCGTGAACCGGCAATATTCAATACCTTAATTTTATGAGTCTTCAACCATTTTCGTATCTGTTTAACAGTAGTTACATCATCCATCAAATTAAGGTCAATATGTAAGCAAGGTTTGTCATACTTTTGTGCCATTTGAATAGTTAGCGCTGAACCGCCTGATAGAATACCTTTAGTGAATACTATCGTTCCGTCAGAGTTTCTTACATTCATTTCTGTTCTGGTTTCGTAAACATAAGTATCTGTTTCCTTGAGATTGTAACAATCAGGGATTCTACCATCTTCTGCTTTTCTGCCGGCAGGACACCAACCGCCGTGTAATAATTTGAGCTGGATAGCAACATCAAGCCCTGCCCTATCGGCACCTGTTTGCCCTCCTGAAATGATTTCAATCATAATTTATTTATAATATATTATTGGAAATCTGTCATATTAAATCTTAATAATAGAATGCAGAACCCTACTATGCTCTGCGAAGCGCTACGCATAGCACGAGCGGGCTACGCAGATTAATATTTATAAGGAATCCAGGGAAACAGGAATTATAATCTTGGTTTCATGGTCTCCTTATAAAAATTATCAGCGAAAATCTGCTCGCCTCGCTGTCATTCCGGGCGGCCCAGAAAGGGCGGCGAAGCGGGCGTCCCATTTGACGGATACGGGATTATGCAATACGATTCAGAACAACTTAAAGTCATTGTAAAAAACCTTTATACAATTGCAGTAGAATCCGTAAATCCATATAAGTTAACATTGGATTCTGTAAAGTTTAAAAGCCCTATTCTTGAAATAGGTGATGACAAAATAGATATTTCACGATATGAACATATTTACGTTATAGGTGCCGGCAAAGCCGCGATCGGAATGGCAATGGCGTTGGAAAAAATTCTCACAGTAAAAGAACCAGCCGATTTAATCACCAAAGGTCAAATCAGCATAAGTTATGGCTCCGGAAAGGATATTGCATTAAATAAAATCAGGGTCATTGAAGCAGGTCATCCTATCCCGAATGAGGCGAGTATTCTCGGAGCAAAAAAAATCAAGGAATTACTTAAGGAAGTAACTAAGAACGATTTGGTGTTTTATTTGGCAACAGGCGGAGGTTCATCCGTGATTACGATGCCTACAGAAGGAATAACATTAAAAGATTTACAAGATACCTTCCAATTGCTTATAAAATCAAAGGCTCCCCTATCAGAGATAAATTATATCAGGAAACATATAGATATAACCAAAGGCGGACAACTTGCCCAAGATGCCTACCCGGCAAACATTATTACCCTTGTCCTATCTGATGTAGTTGGGGACCAGATAGATTTAATTTCTTCCGGACCGACTGTTCCGGACCCATACACATTTAATGATGCCTACCAAGTTCTGAGAAAATATAATCTCTGGCAAAGAATTCCAGAATCAGTCAGAAATAGAATTAAAAAAGGTCTTAGAGGAGAAATATCAGAAACGCCAAAGGAAAATGAAACGTGTTTTGAAAGAAGCAAGGCTTTTCTAATAGGCACAAACAAGACAGCACTGAATAACATAGCAGAAAAAATTAGTTCTTTAGGATATGATGTTTTTATTAATGAAGAGCCGGTTGTAGGCGAAGCACGCAAAACAGCATCTATATATGCTTCAAAAGTTTTGGAAATGGCAAAAGAGAAAAGTAGTCTACTATTTATTATTTCCGGCGGTGAGACAATAGTAACTATTCAAGGGAATGGTATAGGTGGCAGGAATCAGGAATTCGCACTTGCCTTCGCTCTACAGATGGAACAACTTGGTTTTGAAAGATATATATGTCTTAGTTGCAGTACCGATGGGATAGACTACATTATTGAAACAGCCGGTGCTATGGTTGACGGGACATCATTAAAAAAGGCAAGGAAACTTGGCTTGAATCCTCAACAATTGTTGGATAACAACGATTCATATCATTTCCACGAATCGATTAAGACACTCATAAAAACCGGTCCGACCGGCACGAATGTAAATGATATCCAGATTGTTGTTATCTGGTAGAATGATTATGGTATTTTAGTCATAAACCTGGTCATAATGATTGCCTGAACCGGCTGTGCCGGTATTTGGCTACCCGGTCTGGGTGTGGGTATAACTTGCAGAGTAGAACCCTCATTGGCATATTTCTTTTCTATTAATGCCAACCCTATCTGCGCATTTTGCGCCAGAGTGCAACTGGTAACCACTCCTATTTTATTAGAGCCATTTAACAATACTGCATCACCTGTTTTGATTGCTCTAGCATTAGGTGTAGTTATCTTAAATCTTACTATTTTATTCTGTAGTTGTTGTTCTTTTTTAATATAGGTTGTGCGGCCTATGAAAAATGGTTTATGGCGTTTGATAAAAGCACCGTAACCTGCCTCGGCAGGTGTTATTGATTTGTTACCTGCTAATTCGTGGCCATATAAAGGCAATCCCGCTTCAGTTCTGAGAGAATCCCGTGCGGCTAATCCGCAAGGTTTTAATCCTAAATCTTTCCCCGTATCAAGCAGCAGGTTCCAGAATCGCACTGCATATTCTTGGGGGACAAATATCTCATAGGCAATATCCTCACCGGTATATCCGGTGCGGGCAATTAATGACTTTATGCCGCTTAATTCCAAAGAGATAAAAAAGGTCTTTTTCAGCCGTCTAAGTTCTTTGGCTGATTCTTTATCAGACGTTAATCTTAAAAGTATCTTTAATCCAGCCGGCCCCTGAAGAGCTACGTTAACAATTATATCTTGTTGGGCCATGTCCCTTATGACAACGCTATTTTCCATTTCACGATTAGGGTTATTTCTGTCAATTATAAACTGGTGACTGTTGACGGCATCAAGCCATTGATGGATTTTTTCTTTATTAGCCGCATTTACAACCATCAGATATTTGTCTTCCGATAAATAGTATAAAAGTATGTCATCCATTATATTGCCATCAGGGTCAAGGATATATGAATAATGTGACTGCCCTATTTTAAGTTTTGGCACATAGTTTGTAGTAACCAGGCCTATGAAACGAGTTGCATAGTAGCCACTGATTTCTAGTTTACCCATATGTGAGACGTCAAACAATCCGGCTGCAGAACGGACTGCCTGATGTTCTTCGCTGGCGCGGGTGTACCAGAGCGGCATTAACCAACCTGCAAAAGGCACGATGAACTGTGGTTTGGTTAGTTTTAGATGCTCTTCATATAATGATGTTTTGCGCGGTTCACCTGTGTATGGTTTATAGATAAATTCAGATTTAAGGTAATATTGAGATTGAGGCAAAGTCGTTTGGGTAGTTTTCATACTTGCCTTTAATACCCTTACTACCACTGGCCCTTCTACTTTTGTATAAATATCTTCGTTGTCAAAAGAGATATAACCATCGGATAGTCCCTTGAAATATCTAAATATTTTATCTATCTCTTTTTGAGAAGGCATTAGCCAATAAACCTGATTGCGATTATCGGATTGCTGAAATTTAAGGATAGTATTTATCCCGGTTGATTTTCCGACATCATATTTAAGAATTGCTTTAATTGATTGTCCTGCTTTGAGTTGATAAAGATTGTCGTTGACCAGAGATTGTAAAAATGCGGTAGCGCGTTCACCTCGGACTTCTATAACATTCTCTTTTAATTTTTTACTCTCTATTTTATTTCCCAAAAGTTTATCAATTTCAGTGCGAACTTTTTCCATTATCTGGATATTTATCTTGCCGCGTACTATCTCGCCGGAATGACTGATAACAGTAAATGTCTGGATATTAGTAAGGACGTCGTAGACAAGGTGAGCAATTTTTACCATCTCGTTTTTGCCCATGCCGAGTTGAGAAAGAATGGTAGTTCCAAATCTAATGCCTCTGGGTCTGGCGCCTGTTTCATCGCCCGGCAAAGCGTTCTTGTTGCAGGTAATCCCGCATAAATCAAGAATATCAGAAGCAACATCACCTTTAAGAAGAACATCTGACAGTGTTTTAATACTATCCAAATCAATCAATAACAAATGAGTATTAGTACCGCCGTAAGCAAGTGTAAATCCGAGTTTCCTAAACTCATCAGCAAGTATCAGACAATTTTCTACAATCTTTTTCTGTAGATTCTTAAATTCGTGAGTAGAAGCAATCTTGAAACAAACGGCTTTAGCAACAATATTATTGATATGAGGTCCCCCTTGCTCACCCGGAAATACCCCGAGGTCTATACGTTTAGCAATCTCTTCGTCAGTAGATATAATAACAGCACCGCGAGGTCCACAGATGGTTTTATGGGTCGTAAATGTTGTGACATCAGCCACACCAACCGGATTCGGGAAAAGTCCTGCAACGACTAATCCTGCTGGATGGGAAATATCAGCCATTAATAAGGCACCGGACTGATTTAGACCTTGAATCTGGATAGGAACTTTATCACAGATAGCCTTAAGTCTTGACCAATCTATAGTCCAGGGATAGGCACTCGCACCGGCAATAATTATTTTAGGTTTATGCTCAATAGCGAGTTTCTCTATGAGATTATAGTCAAATTGACCTGTTTTGGGGTCAACCGTATAAGGAATAACTTTATACTGGCGACCTGATCGGTTAAAAGGACTGCCGTGTGTAAGATGACCTCCATAAGAAAGAGACATTCCCATAATGGTGTCACCCGGCGTCAGAAAGGCGTTATAAACGGCATTATTAGCCGCGGCACCAGAAAGCGGCTGGACATTGACAAAAATATCATCCGCAGAGATGTTATGACTGGCGAATATTTCTGCGGTACGACGCTGAGCGAGTACTTCAATAAAATTACAATATTCAGCGCCCTTATAAAAACGACGGTCACCATAACGACGATGGAATGCCAGATATCGTTCAGGCTCTTTGTCTATCCGCTGTCGCTCATCTACGGTCATTCTTAAAGACGGGTAACCTTCAGCATACTTATTGCTAAAAACTGAGGTAAGAGCCTCTCGCACTGGTCTGGGGCACAAACTCTCTGATGCTATCATCAATAGGTTTTTAGACTGTCTTTTTTCTTCCGCCCGGATAAAGAAATCTATATCAGGGTCTAAAACAGAGAGTTTAGTATCAAGCAAGAAATTCCGTTTGGATTTCATAGTAAATCATTCCTAAGAAACTCTTGAGCCAGCCGGGAGTTCTTTTGCTGGTGATAGAATCACCACTTCGTTATTATTACTTGCTACGAGAAGCATCACCTGGCTCTCAACGCCTCTTAAAACTACGGGCTGGAGATTTGCTATTACGACCACTGATTTATTTTGCAGTTGGTCTGGTGAAAGGTATGGTTTTAGACCTGCAACGCACTGTCTTACCTCGTTTCCTATATCCACCTTGAGGATATACAGTTTATCGGCGTTCGGGTGATTCTCGACAGAAATAACCTTGCCAATTCTGATATCCATTTTCTTGAAGTCATCAAAACTAATTACTTGATTTTCCATTAATGTTCTAATATTTATAATAAATAATTGTAGTTGTCAAAAATAAAATAAAACTATTTTTGACTAAAAGTAATCTTTAGGAAAAAACAGCCATACTGCCATACTATAAAATATCATATTTTTCTTGATTTTTTAACCGGTATAAGTCGTAGTAATACATCTATCATAGGCACTCATAAATTTGAGAAAATTATAACTATCATGCAGTTTTTTGCATGGTTCAAACGTTCTATATATATAGAAAGGTATTGTCATTGCAGGAAACGGTATGATTTTTTAGAAAATTATATAATGTCATGCAGTTTTTTGTGTAGTTCAAGCATTCTATATAATAGAGATAGACAGTCAATGTGAAAAATCTTGATGACGGTATCTTAATAACAAAGATTTTAGAGGATGATCCAGATGCTTTTAGTGAGTTGGTCAGACGTTATTGGCCAATGGCTTACCAACTTTGCTTTCAGCGATTAAGGAATAATGCGGAGGCTGAAGATATAGCCCAAGAGGCTTTTATAAAAGTTCATAAATATCTGAAGCAATTAAAAGATAAAACTAAGTTTACCGGTTGGTTCTATCAGCTTGTTTTCCAGTTAATCATCGAACGTAGCCGGGAACAAAAATACAGGAAAACCCAACCAATAAAATTGGAATTAGAGGAAAAACCAAGTATTAATACAATGAGTAAACTTTTTGTCCGGGATGCCATGAATTCTTTATCAGATGATTTTCGTCTGATATTAACATTAAGATTTTATAAGGATATGTCTTGTGAAGAAATTGCTCAACATTTGAGAGAACCGGTGGGAACAATTACCAGCCGGCTCCACAGGGCTTATCAATTATTGAAGGAGAAATTAAAATGAATTGTAATAATATCAAAAATAAAATAGAGGCAAGTATTATTGAAAAAACCGAAATGGGTACAGAGATAGTCGAGCATATTAAAATCTGCTCTGATTGCCACGCTTATTATGACTCTGAAAAATCTCTGACAAAGATGATTTCAGAAGAACTTAAGTCTGTTCCAATAATCGTTCCTCAAACGGATTTTTTATTGAACAGAGCAAAGCCGAGACGGATAATTCCTTGGTTGATTCCTTTGTTATCCGCGAGTGCAGCGGTTCTGCTTGTTGCCATTACAATTTTT
>JAZDFP010000188.1:0-2522 GCA_043807745.1 Planctomycetota bacterium | reverse complement strand
GTGTGGAATTCCCTATGGAATTATCCATAGATGAACGATTAATAAATCTATCTCAACTCAATGCCTCAGTATCAGAAGTGATGACTAAGGCAGACCGTCTGAGATTTTATCGTTTCTATTCGGAGGGAGAAAAAGAATTACCTTATAAAGATGAGAAAACAATTATTGGGCAGATAATGGCATTGACTATAAAAAGACATCATTTCTGGCCGCAACAATATTAACCACAATTAATATTCACCACAAAGACACAAAGAATTATTAGTGTCTTGGTGCCTTCGTGGCAGAAGTTACGAATTCTTTATAATCCTTTGGAGTATCTATTCCATAAAAAGCATTCTTGATAACCACCACTTTTATTTTGAATCCATTTTCCAATGCCCTTAATTGTTCTAATCGCAATTCTTTCTCGGACTCTGTTTGCGGGAGTTTGATGAACCTAAGCAGGGCACCCTTTTTATAGCCATAGATACCAAGATGCCGGTAATAACGATATTTACCTTTAGCCGTATTTGAAATAAAACGTTGGAAAGAAAGTGCATTATTCTTGCTGTCTAATAACATCTTGACTTTATTAGGGTCAGGGATATCCTTTTGTTTTAACGGCGTGGCTAATGTGGCAATATCAACACTCTTGTTATGTTGTAATGCCTTAATGAGTTTATCAATTGCCGCGGGGTCTATCCTCGGTTCATCTGCCTGGACATTGATGATATACCGGTAGGGCAGATGACGTGCCACCTCTGCGATGCGTTCGGTTCCGCAGGAATGATATTTTGAAGTCATCATCACCTCAGCGCCGAATGATTGACCTGTCTTTAATACTCGTTTGTCGTCAGTCGCGATAATTACACGGTCTACAAGAGAACATTTTAATACCTGCTCGTAGGTATGCTGCATCAGGTATTTACCTGTTTTCTTAAGTAATACCTTGGCTGGCAGCCGAGTTGAGCCATAACGAGCCGGGATAACTACTAATGCTTTCATTTTAACTGATTTATTAGTTTTATTATTTCCTCGTCATTTGGATTTAGTTCAAGATATTTTTTAAGTATCTGTTTTGCTTTTATGCTATTTTCCATTTTATAAAAGGCAAGTCCAAGATTTTTGTAGCAGGCTGCTCTTTCTGGCTGGAGTTTGACTGCCTGTTCAAAATCTTTAACCGCTTCTGAATAACGTTCTTGAGTAGCATAGACGATACCTCGATTATTATAGGCATCCGCATATCTTTCATCCATATCAATCGCCTCCGTGTAATCTTTGATTGACTCGTTATATTTTTTCATATTGAAATAAACACTTCCCCGGTCATAATACGCCTTGGCAGATGGTGAGGCATCAATGACAAAAGAAAGGTCATTGAGCGCCTCCTTATAACGTTGTTGCTGGGCAAAGACAAGTCCCCGATTGCGATAAGCTTCAAGATATTGCGGCACTAAGTCTATAGCCCTATCAAGATTTTTTAGTGCCTCATTATAATCCTTGAGATTAAAATAGGCGACACCCAAATTGTAATAGGTTGATGGACAATCCGGTTCAAGACCCGTTGCTTTTTTTAAATCATTAACTGCTTCCTGGAATCTTTCTTCTTTTAGATAAATCCCGGCACGGCTTTTATATGCCTCGTGAAAGTCAACATATATCCTTAAGGCAAGAGTAAAATCACGCAAGGTATTTTGGAAAAATTCACGTTTACTATAGTCCACCCCGCGATTGTATAATATTAAACCGATAAACTGTTTTTTGGAAAGGACATAAGAAGTTGTTTTGTCAGGCGTGCAGTTTAACGGTATCTTATCCCCGATTAGCTTTTTGGTTTGTTTGATATATTCTTTATCTTCTATTGCACCCCCATAAGCAGTTGCCTCAATATTAATATATTCCTCTTTGGATTTATAATACCTTAAAAAGACATGCTGCGGAATAATCACTGCCGAAAGAGGTAAATCTAACCTTTCGGCGATACTCCAGTAAAGAGTGGTTAAACCAAGACAATTACCACTCATTGTATCCAATACTTTATTAAGAAGGAATTTCTCACGCTCTGATTCTGATAGCAGAGATGGGACCGTAGTCAAAATAGATTCTGCCTTTACTTTCTTCTCCTTGAAATAGCGGTTTATTTCCAGGATGATTGCAGATGATTCGTCGGATGCAGTCTTCTTATGGCTACCCTGTGCCTGAGGCAGATCCGCCTCTGGCGGAGAAGAATTATTTGCTTTCAGGCGGCTGCTGATTTCGTTGGCTATTTCGTTTATACGGGTCAGATAATTATCAACATCTATTTTAGGATAAACTGTTTTAGACAGAATCAGGGCTGATTCGGCAAGGTTGATATCCTTATCCGGCAGATAGGCTGATTCCAATTGGTTTATCGTATCTATTTCTTGTTCCTGTGCGAATAGAAAGGAAGGAAGAAAATAGAAAATAAGAACGATAGCAATAAAAAAATATCGTGATAGTTTCATAATACTCTTATTATATTATAACTTAATATAATCAATTTATCAAAGTTTTATAAA
>JAZDFP010000187.1:0-5785 GCA_043807745.1 Planctomycetota bacterium | reverse complement strand
GATTTATAAAGAGACCATATCCGAAATGCAGACAGCCGGCCTTTCTTATAGAAACACAGTTTAGCATACTCTATAAGGAGTGCCGAGGGTTATCAACACAGACCGTACTGGATTATTAATGACTACGGTATGTCGGAAAATTGACCATAAATAAAAAGAGCATAGTAGGTAGGTGGGTATCCATTACTTACTACAGGGGAGATAGGGGGCATCCATAAGGGAGAGTAAGGGCATCCTACTGTGGGGTGTGGGCTATCTCTATGTGGGATACCCGGGAAGTAGTGTATAGATTAGGGTATAGGGGGGTATCTACTATATATCCGGGGGATATCCCCTCTATTTTGGTAAATGGAGTCGCAACGACATGGCGCCAACGATGCCTTAAAACTGGCTTAGATACCGGCTTACCGCGGATGGTGTGTGTCACCGAAACAATAACGATATTATAATAAGTGCGTTATAAAACTGGTACCTATCCCGCCTACTGTTTCTCTTTTCCGATGTTCATCGGGACGGAGTTTATCACATTGGGGCTACGGCTACGCAAGTAAATCAAGCATTGCAAAATCTGTTTACCCGCCTCTGGAGGGTGGTCTGTCCCGCGACTGATCATTTTAGGTGGTACAGATACTACTTAACAAATACAGGGATGGAATCAAGAGCCGAAGAGATTTCCTATCTTACCCATCATCTTACCCATCTTGCCCATATTCTTCATCATCTTCTGCATTTCGTTGAATTGCTTGAGGAGTTGATTTATATCAGTTAGAGTCGTGCCACTGCCCTTGGAAATGCGGGTGCGCCGCCTGCCGTCTATAATCTCAGGATTCTCTCTTTCATCCGGTGTCATTGACTGGATGATTGCTTCAACTTTCTTGATATGCTTGTCGTCAATATCCATATTTTTAATGGCGCCACTCACTCCGGGGACCATCGCAATAATGTCTTTGAGAGACCCCATCTTCTTTATCTGCTGAAGTTGTTCAAGGAAATCCTGCAAGTCAAGTTTGTTCTTGCGCAGTTTCTCTTCTAATTTCTTGGCTTTGGTTATGTCCATCGTTTCTTGTGCCTTTTCCACCAGAGAGACGATATCACCCATTCCGAGAATTCTTGAAGCCATCCGCTCAGGATAGAATTCCTCAAAATTATCTGTTTTCTCGCCGATGCCGACAAACTTAATAGGTTTACCTGTAACGGCTTTGATGGAAAGCGCCGCACCGCCCCTGGTGTCACCGTCAAGTTTGGTAAGGATAATGCCATTGAGCGGTAACCAGGAATCAAACGATTTGGCGCTATTGACGGCATCCTGGCCGGTCATTGCATCAGCCACCAAAAAAACGTATTGGGGTTTAAGCCGATGTGAAATCTCCTTTAACTCATCCATCAGTTCCTGATTTATGTGGAGCCGTCCGGCAGTATCAAGAATAATGGTATCAAGATTATTCTGTTGCGCGAATTTAACGGCATTTTCACAAATTCGAACCGGGGTAGAACTTTTCTCGCTGTAAACCTGCAGGTTAAGTTGTTTGCCTAATGTTTTTAGTTGGTCAACCGCAGCCGGTCGCTGGACATCAGCCGCTACCAGAAGAGGTTGATGCGCTTTTTTGTTAAGATAGTGTGCGAGTTTGGCACAGGTGGTGGTTTTGCCGCAACCTTGAAGCCCGACAAGCATAAAGATAGTCGGCGGTTCGGGAGCAAACCTGATACCACTTTCAACTGGTCCCATCAAGGCAACCAATTCGTCATTAACTATTTTAATAATCTGCTGGGCGGGTGTAATACTGTTAATTACATCTTTACCAATAGCGCGTTTGGTTACCGCATCAATAAAATCCTTGACAATCTTATAATTAACATCGGCTTCAAGCAAAGCCAACCGCACTTCGCGCAGTCCGTCTTGAATATTCTTTTCGGTCAGACTTGCCTGGCCTGACAGTTTCTTGAATACGGACTGTAATTTATCGGTAATGGTTTCAAACATATTTACATTAGTATGAAGTATGAAGTATGAAGTATACAGTATACACTATATGGGTCATAAGATTATATATCAATATTGTTCTGCGGTATTAATAAAACTATGAAGCATTTTCCCTATTTCATCTGTCATATCCCAGTCGGAATCCGCCATATTAAAACTTAATAATAGAACGCAGAGCCCTACGGGCTACGCAGATATTCAGGATAGAATATAATCCCGCACATAACTTATGTGCGGGACCTCTTGTATTATCAGCGTTAATCTGAGACAATCTGCGTCCTATTTGACGAATACGGATTAATACTAATTGATGGGCTTTTTGCCATACCTTTAGTTGCCTGAAATCTTCTATCTTATTCATCTCTCCTATATTCTACATACTATATACTTCATACTTTATACTGTATGCTAACACCTATTCTTCTGTAGCACCCGCGACTTTATCAGACACCCGTTGTATTTTTGCACCAAGCGAGTTTAACTTTTCCTCTATCTTCTCGTATCCCCTATCAATATGATAAACACGCTGGATTTCAGTTGTGCCTGTGGCAACCAATCCGGCTAACACTAATGCGGCTGATGCCCTGAGGTCAGATGCCATAACCGGTGCGCCTGAGAGGTGGCTTCTGCCCTGAATAACCGCATAAACGCCTTCCTTACGAACCCGCGCACCCATCCTATTCAGTTCTGCTACGTGCATAAACCTGTCGGGATAAATCCGTTCAGTAACAACGCTGATACCGTCTGCCAATGTTAATAAAACCATCGTCTGCGCCTGCATATCGGTTGGAAATCCGGGATAAGGAAGCGTGGTAATGTCAATCGGCTTAAAACCATCAGCCCTTTTTACACGGCATACAGTATCAGCAATCTTTTCAATAGTAATTCCCATCTGATTGAAGTTATCTATCACGGCTGATAAATGGTCCGGACGACAATTCTTTATAGTAATATTTTTACCGACCAGAGCCGCGGCGGCTATAAATGTGCCGGTTTCAATACGGTCCGGAATAACGGTATGCGTCGCCCCTTTTAATGATTTTACGCCTTCAATCTCAAGGCGATGAGTGCCGATACCTTTTATTTTAGCGCCCATATTAGTCAAGAATGTCGTCAAATCCTGGACTTCAGGTTCACAAGCAGCGCTTTCAATTACGGTTTTTCCTTTAGCCAGACAGGCAGCCATTAAAACGTTTGCCGTGCCGGTTACGGTTGAGCCGAAAGTGCCGCCTAAATACATCTCGCAACCGACAAGACCTTTAGTGCGGGCAATAAGATAACCGTGTTCATAATCAATGTCAGCGCCCAACAGACGCAATCCTTTTTCGTGTAAATCTATCGGTCTGACGCCGATGACACAGCCACCGGGTAATGAGACTTTGGCATATTTACGTTTAGCCAGAAGAGAACCCAGCACACAAACCGCAGCCCGCATCGTTTTGACTAATTCATAACGCGCTACAGAATTCTTTTCATCTATTAACTGGGTTTCAATATCACCGTTATTCTTACGTTCTACTTTCAGCCCTAATTCTTTCAGTATTTGAATAAGTGTCTCAACATCGCGGAGATAAGGAACGCCTTTAATAACACATTTTTCATCAGTAAGTATAGTTGCGGCAATAATCGGCAGGGCGGCATTTTTAGAACCGCTGATGCGAACTTCTCCTTCTAATAAATTACCACCTTTAACGACAAATTTATCCATCTGTATCTCCTTCCCGCCTGAGGCGGGTCTGCTTCCGGCACCGATGATTATTCTTCTGGATTCCCGCTGGAGTGGCGCCTTTGTCGCCATGGCGCGGAGTTTACCCCGCTATTAGCGGGGGGCGCCATTTATCCCGTTTGGATTCCCGCTTTCGCGGGAATGACAGAACGGGACGGGAATGACAGACGAAAGAAACCCTGTGGCAAGACCACAGGGAATTATTAAGTTAAACTATTCTAAAGTCTTTACCATATAAGCAACAGGTTTAAGAACCTGACGTGTAATATAACGTAAGAAAGGTTTTTTGGCAATGAATTTCGCCAACGGTGGCGAGGCAATATAATAGATTTTCACAAGTCTTCGTCCAAGAGAATTTGTTATAAGATACTTATCCCTAAAAATACTTAATGTTTTAACTTCTTCTGCCATCGGAGACCCATAAGCAGCGGTAGCAATAAAACAGAATGCCCACTCTTTTGGAACCCCCAGACCACTGGAACCGGTATCAGTTGGTTCTTCTTCAGGTAATCGTCCCGTAATGCCAAAAGTTCCCCACTCAGTAGTCCAGCCGCCAACGGTTTTATTATAACGGTCAACAGTTTGATTTAATAATGGTATCCATTTAGAGTTAACAGAATCGTAACGGTATATTAAAAGAGTTGTTTGCGATATAGTCGTTTCATCAACAATACTATCGTTGTTGTCATCCGGATAACCTATTTTTATAAAGGCTAATTTTTGTATAGCGCAATCGGTTTTTATATCGCGGAATACATTTATGAAAGTAAGTCCATCAGCAGGCGTAACGACAGAAGCCGGCGTATCAATAGTCAAAGTATTAGCAACAACATTTATACCTTCAGCAGGTATAAAAACAATAGTATCATTCTTGGTGGTGGAATTATTTTGTCGTTTCAAGACCGTCCTGATGGTTTTGGTAACATTTTCTTCTTGTATTTCCGGCGATATTGTGTAGACATTCTTTAGGAAAATCCTGGTCTGGGTCTGGCTGGCATTCCAGTCTTCATAAGAATTATCTGCCGGGTTATAATTGACTAAGGCAATAATCTCATACCAATAATCTGTTGTAAGCCATCGGGAATTTAACGTGGTCATAAAAACTTCATGCTTAATATCAGAGACATAAGTAGTAGAGATACTAAACCGTGTGGTTTTCCAGCAATCGGAAATAATTCCCGGCGGGTCTTCGTCCGGTGGAATAGGCGCTACAAAAGTATCAGGGATGGAAAAACCGGCATTACGATAACGTAGGTCAATCCTATTAATCCGGTGATAATTAATAGGGACTATTTTAATGGTAACATTATAACCATCTATATCTTCTCTTAAAGTATCCTTATTTGGTTTATAAATACCAGCCTGTGTGATTATCGCACGAGGAGTAAGAGATGGTTTAACGACGATAGTTCTCGTGGTTTCTGCCGAGACGCCGACCGGTGCCGAGCCGGATATTTCTGTTACCCGTAATTTAGCAGAGAATGTGCCTGGGAATAAGTATGTATGATACGTTTTAGTTAATGAGGTATCAACACTGTCAAAGTTATCATCGCTATCAAAATCCCATTCATATTTAGAAATCACTCCTCCAGCGGATGGAAGTCCTTGTCCTGAAAACAGGACATTATCTCCAGCCGTAATTGAAATATCTGTAACAGGCAAATCAATTACAGCGGTAGGTGGCAGTGTAGAAGTCGTTACTCTTATTCGTGTAGTCGTAAACTTTGCGGTGAGTCCAAGTGTGTTTTGAACATAGACGGTTGCATAATAGTCATCGGCTTTGGTATAGGTATGGCTAACCCGGCTGACAGTGGAAACAAAATCTATGGTGCTATTACTATCAAAATCCCATAAATAAGCATAAATTTGGCCCGATATAGGATTAGCGTTAGCCGTCAGACTTATTGCAAATGGCGCAGTGCCTGGCGGCTGGGGACTAAGCAGGATAGAACTAATTGCCGGTGTATTGTTTGAAGCTGAAATGGTAATTACGGTATTTCTAAAACGGGTATCTCCATCCAAATAAGTTATGCTCAAGCGGGCAGAATAATCACCCGGTGTAGTATAAGTAAAAACAC
>JAZDFP010000186.1:0-3654 GCA_043807745.1 Planctomycetota bacterium | reverse complement strand
TTCGGACATATAAGAGATTTTACTTTAGAGGTAGTAGATAAGATAAAAGGTGCGTTGGATTGGGTATATGATAAAGTAATATGGGTTGCTGAGAAATTAGGGATATTACATAAAGCAGCGTCAGAAGTTGGCGGTGGTGGGAATGTGGGAGCATTCGGAGAAGATATTAAAGATGTTGGCGGATATTCTAAAGCTGCAGCAACTAATATGAATGAATTTAGTGATGCTATCAGTGGTTTGGGGGATGCGACAGATAAAACAGGCGATAAATTAGATGAATTCGGAAATAAAATAGAAACCTTTGATGAATGGGTAGCAAGATTAGCAGCGGAAACCGAAGAACAAAATAAAAAAATAGCAGAGGCGGCAGAAGATGCCTATAAAAGATATCAGGATGCTATGGATCCGATTGAAGACAGATTATTCCAATTGACTCATACGGAAGAAGAATATGCGGCCAGAAAATTATTAAGGGATAGACAAGTTGCAGAAGAAAGTGTTAAAGCGGCAAATCTGCCAATAGATGAACAAATAAAAGCGATTACCGATATTCAAAAGGTATATGATTTAGAGATAAATTTAATTCTAAAAAAGATAGAAGAAAAAAAACAGGCGGAAATTGATTCAGCAAAACAAACAGAAGAAAGTGCTAAAATCCAGCAAGCAGCAATTAAAGGTATTATAGGGGAATATGATACACTTATAAAAACAATCAAGAACGTTGGAGAGGAAGCATTAAAAGCGGCACAAAAGGCAGCTTCAGAAGCCTTCTTGGCTACCATTCCAACGATTGCACAGACGGGATATAAACCAGATTATATACCACAGGCGACTCCTGTTGAAACACCTCAGACTGTATATGGCGGTATAACCTCCCCTGAAAGTGCGGGGGTCAGCAATATACCAATCTATGGGACAAAAAACAATACATATTCTCCGACTGTAAATGTTACCGTTCAGGGCGATGGTGATACAAATAAAATCAAAAAAGTAATACAGGATGTTTTGGATGAAAGTGTGAATGAATTTTCAAGACGGGGTTATGAATTAAACCCCGGAATAGGATAAATTATGTCCAATAATTATATTGATTTAGGCACAGGCACAACTAATGCGATTATATATTTTCCAGCGGGATATGATTTTGCTCCCGTAAATCTGGAAACCCATGAACGGACTTTAGATGGTTCTATGATAACTAATTACTATGTGACTACCGGAGCAAATAGAGTAATCAAACGGAACTGGAATATATCAGGCATCAGGGTTTTTACTACTGACTTTAGGGGGGCAACCGGAACGACTTGTTCGGTCTACTGTTTAGGGGCAAATTATTCGGCTCGAATTATGACTCAAAATTATAAAGTATTAAACAAAACTTCTACAGGTAATAATATTATTCAGTATTCGATTAGCGTGGAGGAAATATAATGGAATTAGAAATCCCTTGTTTTGTACAATCGACTGGCGGGAATATGGCTTATAATGTGGATTGCTCTTTGTCTGTTGATACGGGGGCTAATTCACAGGGATTATTGATTCCATGTAGTATAACTACAACGATTGTCAGTATAGTGATTGTTGGCGGGGGGACGGGTTATGTAGTAGGAGATACGGTAACTATAGTTCAAGGCGGAAATACTACAGCTACAGCAACGGTAACTTCTATTGGCGGAGGCGGGGCAATTACAGGTATAAGCATTTTAGATGGCGGTAGTGATTATTCGGATGGTGCAGCTACAATTACCGGGGGCAGCGGAAATGACGATGCAACAGTAACGATAACAGTATCATCAGTTACGACCGATTTAATAGATGCGGTGACTATGTCAGGAGCTTATGCCAATATCCAATCAATTAGACTTTCAGTTACAGTAGGCGGGGTAAACGTTACTGGCTCTTTAGTGGGAACGGTACAGGTCAGTCATAATCTAAATTATATAAGTTCATTTTCGTTTAGCTTAAATAATACCAGTCTTTCCCCTTTGAATAATGCCAATATCGAATCGGGGGCTATTGTGGTGATAACCTCTTATGTTAATGGGCAGGAAATCAAAATGATGACGGGGTTGGTAGATAATATTAAGGTAACCTATACAGGCGGTTACCGAATCAACATTGCAGGCAGAGATTACGGAAAGAAACTTTTAAAAAAGACCATGACTTTGATTAGTGTGGATCAGGCAGCCAACAATCAAACACGAGGTTCAATAGTGGAATACCTTGCCGAACAGGCTGAAGTTACTGATCTGGATGTGCCAACTGGCGATTCTGTGGGAATTGACCATAGTTTTCAAGACCAGACAATTTGGGATATGATACAAAAAGAATGTGTTATTGAAGGCTGGAATGTAAGATTCGATGAAAATGGGCGAATGTTCTGTAAAATTAAAGCTTTAAAATCCAGTGCTGATTGGACTTACGGAGAGAATAAATTTACCGAATTGGGATTGATGTCCACTGATGAATATATCATTAATAAGGTTATTATTTTGGGGGCAATATTTGAAAATGTGGAAATTACCCAATCAGGAGAAGATTCAGGCGGGGTTCTTTGGACGGCTTCGGTTGAAGGCAGGGATGTAACTTATGACTATACCACAACCACAGTATCGAATAGTTATCCCGCAGGTACATTAACATTAACTGGTTGGACAAGCGGGGATTTTACGGTCAATGTGGAGTTTTTAGGATATTATTTAGGATTTACTTATCAGCAGTGGAAGTTTACTTTATCCTACTCCGGAAGTGAAACTATAGAAAAAATAACTTGGATTTCAAATTGCAATATGGTGAGTTCAGGTTACGGATATACCTGCACCATAAACCGGGCTTATAATAATTATTCAGGTGAGGCGGTAACTATTTCTGCTTCAGTCAAAACCAGAACCCAGACAGGCGGAGGGGTTGAGGAGCTAGAAGAAGATAACCCGGAAGAGACCTTTACCGAGACCGTAACCTATGAGCAAGTCAAAGCGACAGTAACTGACCCTAATTCGATAGCGGAATACGGAGAACGAAAACCAAATAACGAAGGGACTTTAAATTTTCCTTTAGCTGAAACAGAAGCCCAGTGTAAAAGGATAGGAGAGAATATCATTAAAGATTCTCATCGCTGGATAGAACAGCCTGATTTTAGAGTACCTTTCAACCCTAAATTAATCGTAGGGCATACCGTTCAATTAACCGATACGAAAATAGGTTACAATGCAGACAAATATTTAGTAGAAGAAGTAGTGCATTATATCGAGATAAAAAATGATGGCGTAAAAGCCAGAACAAGAATAGGATGTGTTTTTTATACTTAATTTTATTCAGAGTACCAGAAGAAATTCAGTTGAAAATATCGGATATCGAGCTACTTACATTACTGGAACGGTGGCAGAAGTCCAGAGTACCGAAGGTAAATATAAGGTCAAAATACTTGATAATGAAAATGAATATCCAAATATCTGGTCTATTGCCAGCAATCCTGATTATGCTACAGGCGAGACCGTGGGGATACTTTGGGAATATGGGATTAGGGAAAAACCTGTGGTCTGCGGAGTTACCCGAACGGTTACTTATCGAGAGGTGAATGCAAGTGTTAATTCATTGGGGGTATAAAAATGAAAAAAATATTGATAATTTTATTGATATTATTAGGAGTAATTA
>JAZDFP010000185.1:0-3678 GCA_043807745.1 Planctomycetota bacterium | reverse complement strand
CCTCTTGATAATAATACTCCAGTATTTGAAGGGGAGTAAAATTCTGTTGAGCCATTCCACGAGTGCCTTCCTGGCACATTCCGACTGCATGTCCCCAACCGTGGCCATTAAATTCAAAAGAGCCATTCTTTTTGGTTACCTGAAACATCGTACTTCTAAGTTTATTAGGATTAAGGGCAATCCGGAATTTCTGTGCCTGAAAGATAATAGGGGAATCCCTGCCTTCTATTCTTAGTGCGACTTCAATAGCATGACCGCCCGGAGCAGTCTTTGTTATTTCTATATCTTCTATTTTGCTGACATCTTTTAAATTTAGTGCTTTGATGATTTCATCCTGTGTAAACTCTGCCTGCCATTGGGAATATTTGGAATGATAACAGAATCCGCATTTACGACCTTTAAGTGGCGGTAAAGGCGTTAATCCAAAGATTAGGTCACCCGGTTCAGTTGAACCACCACAGGTACTGTGGAAAAGAGTATTGAAAATTAATGAATTGTAACTTATGATTATTCCTCTGGTTTTCTCTACTGCCTGACGTGTTTTAGGACCGGTTCGTTCTTCGCCACGATAAACCTGTGAATAGATATCATCGGTCAGGTCGTAATTAAATGGTGCTGCCGGCGGAGGACGGGATAAAAGATTCTTGATACGAAATAGTGCAAACGAGCGGGCTGTGATTGCCTGCGCTGCCAGAGAACTTTCGGGCCAGGATTCGTCCATTTCACTGCTGACCACACCGGGTAGATAACTTTCCAAATCAATTATGTTGACTAATGATATTTTATTACCGGGTAACCCTTTTATCCGCAGGTATCCGCGATAACTTCTTTGACCAACCTGAATTAACGAATTATTACCCGCAGGAATAATAACGATGTCATCATTCCTGATAGTGGTTTTGTTACTAATATTTATTTCATCATTGTTATAAGATATCCGGATTGGTTCCGAAGTAGAATTCTGTCTTGATAGTTGTTGAGGAATAATGAATTTATTATACCGGTTTTGAGCATAGGGGTATATGTCGCAATCAGAATTTATTTTTATCATAGCAAAATCAACGTTATTATATTCGCTAAGAAGGATTTGTAGATATGGCGGTTCATTCAATATCTTTTTGCTTGTTGCATAACGATAGAAAGGAGTTACTGCGCCGCTTGAAATACAGCCGGCTGATAAAATTATCACTACAAAAATATAGAGACCACAAAGTAAATAATTATCTTTCATCTTTTATTTTTCCTAATCCAAGACATCACTCACTTTTTTCAATCGGTGGCTTCGTATTGTATCTCTCATACTCGCTGAAAATACAACCGCAATATTGTTGCCGATAGAGTTGTCTTTTTTTAGCCGATTCTTTACATTCTGCGTATAAATCAGTTAATGCTTCATACTTAAATACAATTCCCTGGCTTTGGGTAATATTTTCACCAATATTTTTTATAACGGCTTGATTCTGTTGCGGGCTGATGATGAGTGTTGAGGTGAAAGTATCAAATCCTAATTCCTTTGCCTTTCGGGCAGTTTTCTGTAGTCTTATTTCATAGCATTTCATACAACGATTATTTTCACCCTGTGGGTCATATAATCTGCCATAAGGCGTAACAGCCTGGAGAAATTCATCCAATCCGTATGAAGATTCATAGTGCACGGGTAATTTTTCCTGTTCAGCCAGAACTTCTACGGCCCGGAGTCTCTTCTTGAATTCAATATACGGATGAATATTAGGATTATAAAAATAACCGGTTATGTTATAACCATCCTGCTTTAATTTTCTTATTAAACCTGTGGCGCATACCCCGCAACAAATATGTAAAAGAAGATTAGGCATAATAGAAATATCCCGGATTATTCATAAATTAAGGTAAGATTGCCACGGTCGCCTGTGGCGACCTCGCAATGACAGTCATTGCGAGGAGCGAAGCGACGAAGCAATCTCCAACAGAGTGTTACCATTTTGAGCGTCATATGAATAATGCGGGTATTGACTGCTTGTTATAAGATTATTATTTAATACTCAACTTTTATAAATAAAAATCCGAAAGTATAGTTACCCAATAAATCATAAAAACATATGTATAATTATAAAATTGGCTTTCGTGTTTTGTGTTTGTGTGTAACGTTACTAATGATAACCGGTTTAATCAAAGCGGATAATATGTCGTATGTAACATTAAACCGTCTGGCACAGAAATATAATCTCAGACATGAAAAGGACCAAATCACCGGCAGGGAAGTATTTTCGGGTAACGGCTACAATATTGTTGCTTCCAGCGGCATGTCCACTATTCTTGTTAATAATAAGTTAACAGTTCTTCATAACAAATTGGAATCTATTAACGGTCAATTGGCGCTTTCGCAACAGGATTTTTCCAAGATAGAAGTTTTTCTTAAAGATACCCACAAAGATAAAAAAGTGGCGATGAAGGGTATAATAAAGAAGATAGTTATTGACCCCGGTCATGGTGGTGATTTCAGAGGTTGTAAAAGTGCCGATGGCTTATTAGAAAAGAATGTTAATCTGGATGTGGCAAAACGATTACGTGAACTTTTAGAAGAGAATGGTGTAAAAGTAGTTATGACACGCACAACCGATAGGCATCTTTCATCAAATCTTAACGAAGACTTACGGCGACGGGCAGATATTGCTAATCGGGAAGGAGCAGACTTGCTTATCTCAATACACTGTAATTGGTCAAATGATTCTTCTGTTAAAGGGTTTGAGATATATTATTCTCCGGAGAATCGTTGCTTACCTTCACTAAATGATAATAATATCGGCGAAAGACAACCGAATGACAGACAGACCCAAAAAATTCTTTCTTATATATTAAAAGATGAATATAGTAAAAGGAGTATAGAAATAGCCCGCGAGATAAAGAAACAGTTCGATAAATTACCAACCGAAAGCCGTGGAATCAGAAAAGCTAATTTCAAGGTAATTAAATATACCGAATGCCCGTCTATTCTGATAGAGATGGATTTTTTGTCTAATAAAAGTGTTTGTGCAAATTTTCATAAGGAATCATATCGTCAGGAAGTCTCCGATAAAGTAAAAGAGGCTATTCTTTCTTACGGGGAATAATAAACTTTGCCATATCACTTAACATACCATAGCGCACTTCTGAATTAGTGGACTAATACTGTTTTTATTTTTAGTTGACTTTATAAGGGTATTATATAAGTTGATAGGCATATATGATTAGTTTTGAACAGGCATTGGAAATCATTCACCAAAACATACCGGCTCCGCAATCAGAAACCATCTCATTATCTGATTCATTAGGCAGAGTAATTGCTGAAGATGTATTTTCTGATATTGATATGCCGCCGTTTGATAAATCAGCAATGGATGGCTATGCAGTCAGAAGCGATGATATTAAATTACCACCGGTGGAACTTGAGGTCCTGGAAGTAGTGCCTGCCGGTAGGATACCTACGAAAGCAGTGAAACCGGGTAAAGCTATTAAGATAATGACAGGAGCCCCGATACCTCAAGGAGCAGATGCTGTTATTATGGTGGAGCATACCAGATATAATGCTCAAATTCAAACAGTATGTTTTTTTAATACGATAAAGAAAAACGCCAATATCTGTTTCAAGGCAGAAGACGTCAAGAAAGATGAAAAAGTTATATCACAAGATACTAAAATTACTCCCCAGCATATAGGACT
>JAZDFP010000184.1:0-2680 GCA_043807745.1 Planctomycetota bacterium | reverse complement strand
AGGGATTAAAATATGATTATCACTTTTGCATCAGTAGTTCTGGCAGGGGTCATACTTACAGCCTTGACTGCGAGGATGAGAAAGGTTTCCGGTTATATAGCGCTTGTCTGCATTTTTGTAATTAACGTACTCATCTTTAATGTGGCATTTAAGGCATTCAACAGCCCATCACCCGTAACTATTTCAAAATCACTGATTTCAATACCAGCGGTCGGAGCAAGTTTACTGGTGAGCATTGACTCACTAAGTGCGATATTCCTGATACTTATAGGCATTATTTCTTTAATTGCAACTCTGTATTCAATAGGCTATATGGAAATTTACAAGAAAGAAAGTCTGGTAAGGTTCTATCCATTCTTAATCCTTTTTATCGCAGGGATGATAGGTGTTGTCTGCGTATCTGATTTATTCTTCTTCTTTGTATTCTGGGAATTCATGACACTCACTTCCTATTTTCTGGTTATCTTTGAAAAAGAAAATCCGGATGTGTTAAGGGCTGGGTTCAAATATTTTATTATGACCCACATTGGGACCGCATTCATGTTTATGGCGGGTATAATCCTGCAGTCTTATACCGGTTCGTTCAGTTTTACGAGTATTGAAAAGGCTTTAGGTGATGTAGCCTCTACAAACCCTGTATTGCTCTATATCCTCCTTGCCTGTTTCTTTATCGGTTTTGCCACCAAGGCAGGTGTGTATCCGTTTGGGACATGGCTTCCTGATGCACATCCGGCCGCACCGTCAGGTATATCAGCGATACTTTCGGGAATTATGATAAAGATGGGTATATATGGAATGTTGAGGGTTTTCTTGTATATGCTTCCCGTAACAAATTCAATGGTTGTATGGGGTATAATAATCGCTACATTCGGTATTGTATCAATGGTTATGGGTACTTTAGGCGCCCTGCTTCAGTCAGATTACAAAAGGCTGTTTGCATACTCAAGTATAGGTCAAATCGGATATATCTTATTGGCGCTCGGGATAGGTATAAGTTTTATAAAAGACTACCCTCTTATTGCAGCTATTTCTATCATTGCAGGATTATTTCACCTGGTCAATCACGCCTTCTTTAAGAGTCTCTTGTTCCTGAACTCGGGTTCAATTGTCTACAAGACAGAGACAAGGGATTTAAATGAAACTGGCGGACTCTTTAACATAATCCCGTTCACCGCAATAACGTCAATAATCGGTTCCATGTCAATAATAGGATTCCCGTTATTTTCAGGTTTTGTAAGCAAGTGGTTAATCTATCAGGTTTCAATAGTCGGGGGGATAAAATTTCCCTTGTATGTTCTCTACGGAGTTATTGCAATATTTTTATCTGTTGTGACGATGGCTTATTGTGTGAAATTTTTATGTTCGTCTTTCCTTGGCAGTATCCCTTCAAAATTGAAGGGGAAAATGTCTAAGGAAGACATCCCGTTTACTATGAGATTATCCCAGAATATATTGGCCGGTTTTTGTGTCGTTTTCGGCTTGATGCCGTTGACCCCTTTACTTTATATCTACGTATCCTTAATGAATTCTAAATTGGGAGGATTTTTACCCCCGTTTGAATCAATGTTCGGGGAGGGAAAAAATGGTATTTTCTTGCTCATCAATGGAAATGGTGTCGGTATATTCAGACCGGTGTTCATTGCTTTTATATTCGTGATATGCCTTATCTTGAGTTACGTAATATTTAGAGCAGGTGGTGCAAAAAAGAGAAGTATTGATGTCTGGAATTGTGGTGAGGTTTATCCGGACGACCTGGTCAGGTATAAAGCCCGCAGTTTTTATCTACCGGTATTAACATTACTTGAGAAGTGGTTTTTCCCCCATGTTACTGCCCCGGTACTCAAAAGACCCGATATGGTTTATGCGGCCCTGGATTTTGACAGAATACTTCATTATCCCTTGGTAAACTTAATATTCAATATAACAAGGAGATTCAGAAAGACCCATGTCGGGATACCACAGGTCTATATGTTATGGCAGGCTGTTGGTATATTTCTTGTAATCCTGGTGTTGTTTCTATTTGCGAGGTGAAATCATGAATGCTCAAAATCTAATAGCCTCACTAAAAGAGAATCTCGGAGGGGCTATTTTAAAGGTAGAAGAAAAGGTTCCGAATAAAATATATATTACAATTCCAAAGGGCAAGGTTAAAGGGGTAGCAGATTATATTTTTAATAAGTTGAAGGCGCGTTTTCTGATAAGTGCCGGGACAGACAGGAGAAATACACATAATGATTTTCTGATTACCCATATCTTCTCACTTGATAAGGATAAGATTTTTCTTCTGGTGCATGCATCGGTTGACCCAAAAGACCCGAATATAGATTCCATAACGCCGATTATCCCGGGTGCCAATTGGGCTGAGAGGGAATTCAGGGATATGATAGGGGTTAATCCAGTCGGGCACCCTGACCCGAGGAGACTGGTATTGTCTGATGACTGGCCGGACGGGGTTTATCCTTTAAGAAAAGATTTTAATTATGATAATAAAGTGCCGTCTGAGACCCCGAGAATTGTCATGAAAGACCCGCCGGAAGGAGCAACAGTTCTGGCAATAGGACCTTTCTTCCCTGTTTTAGAAGAGCCTTCTCAATGGAGAGTTTTTATTGACGGAGAAGCAATCGTCGGGTGTGATTACAGGGGTTTTTATAACCATAGAGGGATAGAGAAATTAGGTGAC
>JAZDFP010000183.1:0-9120 GCA_043807745.1 Planctomycetota bacterium | reverse complement strand
TACTTCCACAAAAATCTTCTTAACAATTCCTCCGATTTGAGATTTTATAGCGATTTCCTTCTTAGGTTCGATTTGACCCATGGCCAGGGCTTTATCAATAATGGTACCCTTTTGCACCTTGACCCACGTTACAGATTCTCTTTTAGACTTACCACTGAAGACCGTACTTAATACCCCTATGACTACAATTAGAATAACTATTCCGATAATGATTTTCTTTAGCATAAATTAATCTCCTTGTTAGATAGTAAATAAAATACAATACTTATATAATCTTTTATCAGACAAGATAATTATAAAATCTACCTGATATATTAGACGGAAAACCCATGATTAGTTTCAATCAACATCAGAATAAATATTAAATAACTTATGAATTTCTACAATCGGTAGATTGTCTATAATAATATTAGACACTTGAGAACGAAGATTGTTTCAGGAATTAATAAAAAATAATGGTATTCCATATGTTATTATTATAAAATATTTTGTAATAAATAAACAATAAGAAAGAGATTAAATAGTATGAGTATAAATATGTCGCGTCTTGTAAACGATAAAGAAGAGCGGCTCTTCAAGAGTTATGTTAGGGGCGTCAAGGATTTTCCCAAGAAAGGAATCCTATTCAGGGATATAACACCATTGCTGAATGACCCGGCAATATTCAAGAAAGTGGTTCATAGAATGTGCAAGCCCGTAGATGCCAGGTTGGTTGACCGGGTGGCAGGGATAGAATCAAGAGGATTTATATTAGGCGGCGCAATGGCATTAAATTGGAATGTCGGATTTGTCCCGATAAGAAAAGCAGGCAAACTTCCCTGTGCTACCTATAAAGAATCTTACGGTTTAGAGTATGGCAAATCCATAATTGAAATCCATAAGGACGCATTTGCTCCCCGCCAGAGGCGAGGTCTGGAGCATCTTCAGGGTTCGCCGCAGGCGACACGGCAAAATGTTATATTAGTGGATGACGTCCTCGCTACAGGCGGGACAGCCAAAGCTGCTTGTAAGTTGATTGAAAAATGCGGTGCAAAGGTCATAGCCTGTATGTTTTTAATTGAATTGAAGGGTTTGAAAGGAATACGAAAACTGGATAAATATAACGTATTTAGTCTATTGAAATATTAAGTGAAGAACCGTCTATAGCGATGTCGTTTCTGGCTCTACCGGTCATCCCTGAATTGAAAATTACGGATAAGGGTTTGGTGGATGTGACTCAATTCCGGATTGTTTCTGTATTTGGAACCACTGACTTGTAGTGAGTGCATCGAATCTAAAAATATGGTAAAACCAAATAAGATGCGATATGGTAAGTGTCGGGTAATTGACACCTTTACTGATTTTATGTCCTATTGGTCGCAGGCTCGTTCAAAGAATATTGAAGGACAAATCAAACTATGGCGTACATCCTACATGGCAAAATATCCTGAGTTGCTCAAAAAACAATTACGCAACTACGAAAGCATAGGATTAAATTGGCGTGATATTGCTCGAGAGAAAGTTTTTCCGAAACTACCTGAGTTCTTACCCCGTATGCAAGAAGCCAAAAAGAATATCCTTGCAGTTTGCGAGTCAGTTTGTGAACGGTTTCAACAAACCTTAAACAGTAACTTCGAAATAATTTTTGTTATCTATGTAGGGATTGGTTGTGGGGCTGGGTGGGCTACACATTATGAAGGTTTGCCCGCTTGCCTCTTAGGACTCGAAAATATAGTTGATTGTGGTTGGCAATCAAAAGATAAACTCCGCGGTCTTATAACCCATGAACTGGGTCACCTTATTCATACAACTTGGCGTAAGAAGAAACACGAACTCGAACCGACAGGAGACAATCCCTTATTCCAACTTTATAGTGAAGGATTCGCTACGAGATGTGAGAGAATGATTTTGGGTAACAAAGTTCTATGGCATAATGCACCAGATAAAAACTGGTTTGCTTGGTGTATGCAACATAAGGATTGGTTAGCTAAAGAATACCTGAGACGCATAGAAAAGAATAAGCCGGTACGAGATTTCTTCGGGTCCTGGCTGGACATTAAAGGCAAAAAATATACCGGTTACTTCCTCGGACATGAATTTATCTGCGAGATGCAAAAGAAAAACAGTCTAAAGAAAATCGCTCTATTTAACATTAGAGAAATAAGGGAATTAATTATAAACTATTTACGAGACATGAATAATTAATTCTCCGATAGTGACTGCACGAGACATACTGAATTGAAGATTACGGTAAGGGTTTGGTGGATGTCACCAAGTTTCAGATTGTGTCCTTATTTGAATAAAAGCCACAGATTATACAGATTTATTCTTTGTGTCCTTTGTGGTGAATATTCTTGCCCATGTTAGAAATGGTTGGTATATTAACAACGAAATTACTTGACTTTTATGGAATAAGCGGATATAATTTAATTCTCTGAAAAAAGAACTCACTCACTTCACTCACTTATTTTCAAATTAAATCCCTTTGAATATAAGAATAATAAAAGGAAAGAAAATATATGATGTGTCCCGCGAGGATGTCCCGCGAGGAAAAGTATAGGTGGTCCCCTTCGGTAGCAGTATCCAAGATTATCGGTAGTATGGGTGACCCTCTTCGGTAGTAGTATCCAAGATTATCGTTAGTATATGTGGTCCTCTTCGGTAGCAGTATCCAAGATTATCGGTAGTATAGGTGACTTCCTTCGGTAGCAGTATCTAAGATTATAGGTAGTATAGATGGTTTCCTTCGGTAGTAGTATCTAATCTGGATTCCCGCCTGCGCGGGAATGACAGACGGAAAGAATGAGAACTTTTGACTAATACCTACTATACATTACGATGGACGAGGCTACTAAGACTGAATCAGAAAATAAGTTGTGTCACCGGAATTATATAATATCAAACCTCTCTGTTCCAGATAGGTTATGAAGGAAGATTTTTGGGGAACTAATTCTTTTTAGCTTTTGGACGTTGTTCGTTAAGTTCCGCAAAGAAATTAACTATTAGATTCTGTAAAGCAAATTCGTCCAGTTTGGACCTCTGCTTGCCAAAATGGCTCATTACATGTAATACTCGTCCACCAGACATATAAGTTGGTTTATCACTACCGGTTTGGACAACAGGTTTGCCATAACTCCATGTTACTGCAACTGCTCCTTCACTTTTATTTTCCTTTGCAAGTTGAGGACTGACTATTAAGATAGTTACGACATCTTTTTTTAGGATTTTTATATCAGGACTTTCATCATCAATTTTCCATTCTGCATCAATGCGAAAGTCTTGTGGTTTTACGGAGGTTGTTTCGCCTGATTTTCCTTCTGATGAACTCTGCTCGGAACTTGAGGGTGGCGCTTCAAAGACATATTTTAAATAAGGATGCAATGCCGCACCCGGAGCCGGTACTATCTTCACTGATTTGTCAGGAAGATACTTAGTATGGTTAATATATCTAGGCGTTTTAAATGCCCGTTCAATTACTTCTTCAATATTTAGGTCTTCAGTAAAAAGATAGCCGCCGGTCTCTACAAACTCTTTGATTTTCTTTATCGTCTTCTCACTCAATTTAACATTATGTGAGTTACAATCACCTTTCTCCGACCCCGGACATATTCCCAACCTCACCCCTCCATCTCCAGCGACAGGTTTCATTCTGCGATGTTCAGCATTACTACAATGGTCCGAAAATACACAACAATTAATAACTAAAGCCCATTTATCCTCCAGAGAATAAGATTCCTTATCAAATTCTGACCTGCCGATTACAGTATGAGGAAGATTTAATCTTGCCAGAATGTCCTGTATTCTATCACAATCAGGCTCAGCACCACACTTTTCTTTTGTACATTTATCGTTTATCAGAACGAGTATTTTATCTGACGGAAGGGTTTCTATGCCTTTCATATCACGATACTGACCTACATGTTCAATATTATCAACAACTTTTTTAGGACGAATAAGTTCTGAAGCGTCTCTATTCTTATTTTCATCCCACCATAGTGTCCACGGTTTCGGGTAATTACCTTTGTCAATTCCGGTAATAGTTTTCAAGGCATTAATAGTATCTTTTATTAATTCTTTATTTTCCGGTTTTAATGTCTTAAGGAAATTAAAAAGCGCCTCTAATGATTCTTTAGCATAAATGGCTCCCAGTTGATGAATGCATTCTAATCGTATTTCATAATTACCTTTCTCTAAAAGACTGCTAAGAAGAGGAACTACAGTTGGAGTGCGATTAGCTTTCATTGCTGCAAGTAAATCACTCCCTAAATCTTTATTCTTATTACGGATAATAAAATCAGCTACTTTAGAAAGGACATCTTTATTAGTAAAACGGCCAATACCTCCTAAAATTGCCCAATATGCCCCTGGTTCCGGTGGTGTTCCCAATAAATTTAGCGCCTCGGTTAAAACATTTAGTGCTTTTTCATCATTTTGTTGAACTAATTCCTCCACAGCTTTTTTAATTATTTTAGCATCTTTTTTCTGAATCCCAGTTTTCAAATCTTGAGAAGAATTTTCTGCTATTATGGTGATACTAAAAACAGCACAAAGAAATACCATTATTGAAATTAACAATACTTTTTTCATATTTCATTTCCTCCTTGTGTTTTAATTACTATTATTAATTATACGAACAAATTTAAGATTGTTGACAAAGTGACACGAGGTGTCATTCTAAGCGAAGCGAAGAATCTAATAGTAGTAGACCCTTCGCTTTGTTCAGGGTGACCGCTACGGCGGTCAATTTCACCCTGCCGCTTTTGGCGAGCCTCCCGCCATTAGGACGAGGTCAAACCTGTAGGTTCGTTCCTCACTATAAAACAGATTCTACCTTACTATTTTTATAAGATTACTATAGAAAAAAAATCCCATCTTTGTCAAGAAAAATATTTTACACTAAATATTATTTTTTACTTGACAAATCCAATATTATTGATTATATTGTTAGTAGATAGTAGTAAATGATAGTAATATACTAAATAGGAGATATTTATGGGAAAAAGACCCTTATCGAAACTGGCTGTGATATCGCTCATTGCCCCGCTTTTTACCGTAGGCATTATTATTGTCTTGGCATCAAATATCATAAACGAAGCCGATGTAGAACCGATAATATTAATATTCGGTGCCATTAGTATATTTGCACTAATTATTAGCATATGGTCTCTAAAACAAATTAAGCATAATAACCTGAGAGGTAAAATATTCTCTGTAGTTGGAATCGTATTAAGTATCCTTATTATTGCTCTATATGGATTTGTCTTTTGGATAATGCTATCAAATAGAGGACATAGCGGGCATGCTGAATCTTCCGCTGTGGCCGGGCTAAAAATGCTTGTATCTCAAGAAGCCATTTGGCGCCAGCAGGATCCTGATGGTAATGGTATAAAAGACTATTGGACATATGATATTTCTTGTTTTAATCGTACTTATCGTGCAGATGGCATTACAAAATGTAATTTCATTGATATATATTCTGCAAAAGCAGATATGGCACCGGCATCACTCGTTGGCGGGGCAATACCATTTGACACACCGCAGATAGAACCATGGACAGAAATAACCCCTACTTCACATTCCGGCTATTGTTATATGGCAATGATTTCGGATGAGAATAGTATGCCTTACAATCAGAATCCTGTTGGTCCCAATAAGATACCGGCAACGAGTAGTAGTAAATTTGCATTTGTGGCTTATCCAGATTCAGATGTCTATGGGAAATATGCTATTAATACATTTATCATCAATGAGAAAGGAATTGTCTATGCTCGGGATATGGGCAGTGACACCAATAAAATTATCCTAAGATGGCCTAATGATATTGAAATGAATAAATGGAAAACAGCAGAATAATTATAATAAAAACAAGAAATCTCTGCGCCTTTTCGGCGCGCAATAGAAAGGAGTATTTATGATAGAAAAAAGCGTTAATGTAAAGGAACCAACCACTATGGACAAGGATTGGTATTCTATCCGCGAGGCATGTGATTACCTGGATGTCAGCGAGCAAACCGTGTTCCGCTGGATGAAGGATGGGAAACTCACCTATTTCAAGGTGGGTGATTCCACCCGTTTCCGTAAGGAAGACCTGGACCTGATGGTCACCAAGTTCACCGGCGAAAAAGAGGCGGAAAAATACGGTGTTAAATGCGTCTCCTGCGGGCATTCGGTCTTAATAGCGGGTCGAATTTCCGGAACCGGCAAGGTTTATTTCAAACCATACAAAACCAAGTTTTTCAGTCTATTGGAAGGTATGGTCAATATAGAAGCGCGAACTTGTCCTAAATGCGGTTTCCTTCAGGTATTCGCCGATACCCAGAAATTAAATAAGTTAATTAAACCAGCAAAGGTTACTGAGACCCCCGATTAATACAAATTGACCCAGAGTTTTTCTCTGTAGTCAAGAAAGGAGATTAAATATGTCATCAGAAAATAACAGTTCTCAGGACCGGAACTTCATACAGTCTTTTATTATTAACAATCCCTTTTATTTACTAAGCGCCTTGCTGATGATTATTGGCTGCTATTTAGTGCTTAGTCCGTTTCAACAGATTTCCCGCAGTATTACCGATATCTTGATTTACCTCGGCATCGTTAATTTCTACGAAGCCATCCTGATTATTACCGCGATTTATCTTATGGTGCATAAAAAGATTATCCGCGATGGGGTAATCCTGTTATTGATAGAATGTTTCTTTTTGGCTGATGTTACCTTAATGAGTCCGGTGTATCAGTTTTACGGGGTTTGGGACGGGATTGCTTTAAGCCTGACCGTTACGATATTAGCCATACTTAAGATATATTTTATCGTAAGATATTTAAACCTTCATTTTAATTGGGCATTTTATTGTTTTGCAATTATCGGACTATTCTTTTTATACCTTTCCGGGAATGCCATTTTTATCGGCATCAAGGAAGGGATTAATAACCCAATGTTGTTATATATTATCTGGTCTATCGCCGGACTAATTCCGGCTATTTTGATAGGGATTTCCGGCAGACTACAAAAAACGGACGGATTCCTCAGTATCTTCAACCAAAAAGCACAAGTAGTCTTTGTCTGGATAGTCATCGGACTTACCTTAATTCATTTAGGCACCATTACCTGGATTGTTGACGCCACCTTTTATCTCTGTTTCATATCAACTTTATTTATTAGCCTTGCCGTTATTGTTCCCAAGTTAGCGCCACGATGGGGCGAGGCAGAAAAATTATCATGGATGTATATCCTGCCCTTGAGCGCTATTTTAATTACAGCCTATGTTCCTTTAGAACTTGTGTTGGATAAATCACGGTTCTTTCCGGTCACTCTTTCCCCTTTAAGGATAAACCTGATTTTGGCCGCTTGGGCATTTGCTTATTTTTATATAGTCTATCGTCAGAAATTATGTCTTGTTTTCGGCAGCGCTTGCCTTTTATCATCGGTATTGGGTAATGACTTTGAGAGTATTTTCCAGGTCTTTGAAAAAGGCCCGCAAACCAAAAAAGGCTGGGGGATTGTGAGCATCATCGGCGCCTTTGTATTGTTTATCTGCGGATTCTTAGTCAGCCTGAGAAAATCAAGGATAATTTCTTTAACCAAAGAACCGGATACGAAATCAGGCGAACAATCGCCAGAATTAACAGATGCTAAAGTGAAAGGTGAAGTTAAAACTAGTAAATCGGCAATATGGAGTTTAATATGCGGGATTTTCGGTCTGATTCTGTGTCTGCCGTCAATCCCATCAATAATACTGGGGATAATTGCCTTAGTGAATATCAGTAAGAGCAAAGGATTACTGAAAGGCACAGGTATGGCTATTGCTGGATTTATCCTCAGCGGTTTATCAATGATAACGGCGTCTATATATATACCTATGGTTATTGATACGGGAAGAGATGGTGGCTCGAATGAGTACAGTGCTGTTGCAGGTTTAAAAATGCTTGTTTCACAGGAAGCTATCTGGAGACAACAGGATTGTGATGGCAATGGTATAAAAGACTATTGGACATATGATGTTTCGTTTTTTAACCGTATGTATCGTGCAGATGGTGTCACAAAGATTAATTTCATTGATATATCTTTTGCCAGGGCTGATTACGCCAGAGCGGTTGATGGTGTATTTGGCGTATTTCCAGTCTTTGAGAACTGGGATTCAGGTGAAACAGCCTTTTTAGCCTCAGCAAAATCAGGATATTGTTACCAGACAATGAAATTAGACGGGAACGGGGATCCCTACAACCAGAATGAGGTAGGTGAGAATAAGATAAAAGCGACAAACAGTTCTAAATTTGCATTTGTAGCTTATCCTGAATTATGCGGCTCGTCAGGAACAGGTGTTTTTATTATTAATGAGAAAGGCATTGTATATGGCATTTATCCCGACACAGATAGCGAAAGTAAAATAGTTCTGCAATGGCCCGGACCTAAACCGGAATTAGTCAAAGGACCTGGTGGAAGATGCTGGACATTAGCAGAATAAAATCGGAATCTACGAGACACGAATCTATCTGTTCTTGACCCTTATCTTGACCACTCAAAATCAATAACTCATATCCGTCATATTATCATGTCAGAAACAGATCGTCCGACGCTATAGTCCGGCTTTGGACGACGGCGTCCGCCTCAAGCGGAAATGTTTGACGTCAAACATTAGAGCGGCTTGTCTGACGTCAGACATTAGAGCCGCTTGACAGGTAGAAATGTGCCACGTAGCACATTCCTAACTGAATCGATTAGTTAGGTAGAAATGTGTGACGTCACACATTCCGCCAAGGCAGGAATCCGGTTAGTCTGGAATGTTTGCCGGCTAACATTCCTATCTGTAGGCAAGAGGTAGTAGAGATGTAATACAGGGTTATGGAAGATGTGATACAGAGGTATGGGAGGTGTGATACACGGATATGGGAGGTGTGATACAGGAGTATGGGAGGTGTGATACAAGGGTATGGGAGGTGTGATACGAGGGTATGGGAGGTGTGATACAGGAGTATGGGAGGTGTGATACAGGGGTATGGGAGGTGTGATACAGGAGTATGGGAGGTGTGATACAAGGGTATGGGAGGTGTGATACAAGGGTATGGGAGGTGTGATACAGGGGTATGGGAGGTGTGATACGAGGGTATGGGAGGTGTGATACGAGGGTATGGGAGGTGTGATAC
>JAZDFP010000182.1:0-10529 GCA_043807745.1 Planctomycetota bacterium | reverse complement strand
TAAGCAGGATAGAACTAATTGCCGGTGTATTGTTTGAAGCTGAAATGGTAATTACGGTATTTCTAAAACGGGTATCTCCATCCAAATAAGTTATGCTCAAGCGGGCAGAATAATCACCCGGTGTAGTATAAGTAAAAACACTATTTGCCGTGAAGATACTTTGATGGTCCGGCTTGAAAGAAATACCATCATAATTAAAATCCCATTCATATAGAACAACAGAACCTCCTGTCCCGAATTGACCGCCGAATGTAACGCTTAATGATGCGGTACCAGTATTGGTTGAAACCGTATAATCACTGATTGTTTTGGTGTTGCTTGAAAGCGGTAGATTGAGAGGAATAATAGTAATAAAAGAATATTCTCCTTTTGCTTCAATTGCGGATAATTCCACATTAAATATCTGCCCGACTGTAGATGAACCTGACATCTGATAGACCACTAACCATTTCTCATTAAAACCAACAGGAATAAGTTGGGATGGTGAAAGAGTCAATATAAGAATTGAATTATCGCTGGCATAGGTTGATGGTCCTGCAAGTATCGTCTCGCCGGAATCATAAAAACCATTACTATTACTATCACGGATTAAATAAACTCCGCTAATAGCTGAATTATCAGCACCTGAACCCGACGCTCTTAATGAAATGTTATTTATCCATACTCCTTCATTACCGCTTAGAACAACAATACTGAATTGTATCATTGATAATTTAGGGGTATCATTGAGTTCAAAGGATGCTGACGGATGAGCAGCCGCATAATTTACTTCTACCACTGCTCCCTGAATGCAGGTATTTGACGTCTTGACAATATCTTTAACTGCTCCTGAACTTACGGTGATAAAAACATCTTTATTACCACCAATAACACTTATGTCTGGTGAAATCTCCATCCTGATTTCCTGCGTGGCGATTGGCGTTAAAACACTACTTGACCATCCGGCACCAGTTACAAAGAAAGTAATATCCGTTCCGCCATCAGGCGCATCATAATATGAAACTGTCCAACCACCGGTAGAGGCAGAACCAGTGATTGTAAAAGGCATTACGAGATTACCATCATTTTCTAATTTTATATAATAACTTACTATACGGGTGTTATTAATATTGGCAGATAAACTCTGACTTACACCTGTAAGGTTATAAATATTATCGCCGATATAGGATGTATCACTACTTTTCTTAATCTGGATATCAGGACGGTCTTTGATAATACAGGTGGTTTCGGCTCTCACAACATCTGTATCAGGAGGTATTAAACTACGGTCTGTCATTGTAATAACTAATGGATACATAGTGCCGCCTTCCGCAGTTGCAGCGGGTGTAACTTCAACTCTTATCACTTGAACAGCTCCACCAGAGAGCGTGTCTGATTGCCATGTGCCGGTTATAACGTCAGGAGTAATTTCGTCCCCACCTACTTCTCTATCATAATATGAAACCGTCCAATTAGCATCCCCAGATGAACCAATAACATCATAATAATATGCTTGATTTCCATCATTTTGTAATCTTATGTAATAAATAACTTTATATGTATTACTGATACTATATGAAGCGGTTTGTGTAGTCGGATAGTATTCGTTATCTCCGATATAATCCGCTGCGGATTTCTCTTTAATTTGAAGATCAGGTTTGTATGCATCAGCGGCAAAGGAAATTTGAGATGTTATGATGAGAATGAAAGTGATAATAATTAAAAGACGTAATAACCAAGAAATAAATGATGGCATATTCATTATTTCATTATCGGAATTTATAAGCAGATAAATAATTATTTTCCCGATTATCTTTTCTTGTAAACATCAATATACCCTATAAATTAAACAACAGGATTTAGTTGCGAGGCAAAGCCGAAGCAAACTCAGGGATTGCTTCGCTGTCGCTCGCAATGACACTTCGTGTCAGTTTAATCCAGTTGTTATCTTTAAAATTCCATACAACAAGAAAAAGGGGAATTCTTATACCCGTATGGGCCAAGAATCCCCCTCTCTTTTTTATGCAGTCAAACATAGGCTTACGCCTATTTTGCGCTGTTTCGTAAAAGCGGAATCAGTTAAATTCCACCTATGAAACTACCTTACGCTTTTCTTAAGGTCACTGCTGGGTTTGAATCCGACTGTCTTGGAGGCTTTTATTGTTATCGTTGCTCCTGTTTGAGGATTACGTCCTTTACGGGCGGCTCTCGATTTTACCTTGAAGCTACCGAAACCGATCAATTGGACGTTCTTACTTTTCTTCAAACCGTTGCCGATACAATCCAGACAACAATTCAGCCATCTTTCTGCTGAGGCTTTCGTATCCTTTTGACACTTAGCCATTGATTCCACTAATTCCTGTTTGTTCACTCTAACTCACCCCCTCTCATATGTTTTATGTTTTTATTATTATACTATATATTATAATCAAATTCTCTTATAATGTCAAGAAGAACTTAAATTTTTATTGCATTTAATCTATCCTCTTTATCAATATATATCAGCATTACAGGGAATTATAACGAATCGATTTTTATCAGTTTTTTACGATAAAACATCATGGCTGGCTCCATACGATGATTTTTAAGGGTTCCGAGCCGTCGATATAATTGCCTTGTAACCCTTATGGAATATGGCTTGCGTAACGACCAGTTATCACATCCCATCTAAAACCCCTAACAAACCGCTATCCATCAAAAGGATTGTCAAATCGGACATACTAAGCATAATTTCCATGGAATCTATTTATTGATTCGGCTGAGGAAGTCATCTTTAAATATTTTACATATTATATAAAATAATTTTTCGTATTATTTTAATCTGCGCTGAATCGCTGGACCGGTCAATTCTCTAAGCGCATCAGTAGCAATCCATTTGGCACTTTTTGATTCCATTTTCCGTATTTCTTCAGCCATTTCAATTGCCTGTTTATTCAAATAGATATTTCGTTTCCCGATTTGTCTTAATGCCCAGTTAACTGCTTTTTTAACAAAGTTTCTGCTATCAATAGATTCTCTTTTTATAATAGGCAGAAATTTCTTAAACTCTTTATCATTCATTTCTTTATTATGAACTGCCAGACATGACATCAAAGCAAAACCTGCTCGTTTGATAAATTCTTCCTCTCTTTTACTCCATTCTATCACTTTTTTATAAGCAAATTTAGTCTTATCAAAAAGATTCATACAAACCTGGTCGCAAACACCCCACGAGTCAAAATCCTTCACCCAACGTTCCATTTGTCTTTCAGTAACCATTTCAGGTTCGTCAATCATACTGGCAAGTATCCGGGCTTCATGAATACCTGATACCCAAAGCCTTTGAGCAACAGGATGGTTTTTACCTATTTTCTTAGCCATTGCTCTTAAATCAGGGATGGATATTCCAAGTGTATTTCGGGAATTGATTCCATATCTCGCCATTCCTTCAACAATTTGAGGATTAGATAATCGTTTAAGTTGTTTTATGATTTTCTGATAATCCATACTAAACTCTACTTATAAAATGCTTTTTATCCTTATGGCATAGAATCTGTGTTGTCTGCCGTCCTGAATATGTTTGTCTTATAGCCATTTAGTTGGCAATAGTAACCAGCCAACAACCCTGATAATCCTGCCCCGATTATGATAATAGATTTCTCTGACATATTATTCCTTTTTTCATTATATTATAAACATCGCATCCCCATAACTGTAAAAACGATATTTTTGGGCTATGGCTTCCTGGTATGCTTTCATAATCTGTTGCTTATCTGCAAATGCACTAACCAAAGCCAGAGGCGTTCCGTGTGGCAGATGAAAATTGGTGATTAGCGAATTGACCATTTTGAATTTATACGACGGATATATGAATAAATCAGTCCAACCCCGTGTTAATGATGCACGAAGAATTCTCTGTTTTTCTAATAAAGGATGGACCATATTCATTTTAATCTGATCTGCTATAGTTTCCAGGACACGGCAGACAGTTGTTCCCACTGCGATAACTCTTTTTTTATCACGGTATGCCTCAGAAAGAACTCTCATCGTCTCCATACCCACTTCAAAATACTCTTTCTCCATCTGATGTTTTTCTATATTCTCTATGCGGATGGATTTAAATGTGCCCGGACCGATATGAAGAGTTACATAGACTATCCGAATTCCCTTATCAACCAGTTTGGCAATCAATCTATCGGTAAAATGCAATCCGGCTGTGGGTGCGGCGATTGAACCGTCTTTGTCCGCATAAACAGTTTGGTAATCATTTTTATCGGACTTTAAATACGTGTCACTGGCTTTTGCCCGTTTAATATAAGGCGGCAAGGGCATCTTGCCGATATCCTGAAGTTTTTGAACATCTATTATCGGGTTGGTTTTAATCAACCAGCCATCCTTAAGCCGTTTCCATAATTGAATCCTTATGGTATTGTCTTCGGATAATATTAATTCCTCTTTTTCTCCCAGCCGTCTGTTAAAATTTATTAATGCCGTCCAGAAACTTTTGTCTTTCTGGTCCTGCTGGTAGAGGAGTATATCCACTATGCCTCCGGATTTACGTTGGGCTATTAAGCGACAGGGAATAACCCGCGTATTGTTCAAAACCAGGATATCACCTTGATTAAAATAATCTATTATATTATAAAATCTACGATGTTTTATACTTCCTGTAGAACGATTCAGAATCAATAATTTGTTGTGGTCGCGCGGCTTGACAGGCATTTGAGCAATGAGTTCCTTAGGCAGGTAATAATCTAACTCAGTAAGTTTCATCTCTCGTTATATATCCCATTACTTATCTCAGCCAGTTTTTTCATCAATTCACGGCTGGTTCCTTTTTTGCCGGTCATAATGGTATTTATCACGGCTTTCCTAAAGCGATTATATGCGGATATGTTTTCTATGATATTTTCATTGTGGATATAGGTTCCATAAGTCGGTTTGCCATCCGAAAGCAGAAATATCGTATCAATCTCTGGCTCAGAAAGTGCCTCTATCAAAGCATCATAATGGTCGCCTCTGCCACGTTTGATATCCTCTAATCTATCCCATAATGATTTTACAAAATCCAATGCTATTTTTTTATTGCCATCAGTTGCCGATAACATTGTCTTGGATACTTTTCTTTTATTATAACGGGTGGCTTCAGTGCTAAGAATAATAATATTAAATTTCGTTTCAGCCGAAAGACTCTTTAGCGTCTCGGATAATTCCTTTAGTGCGATATCAATCTTCCGTTCACCTTTATTTGCTTCGCCTTCGGCATCATATTTCATACTGCCGGAGAAATCTATGATAAATATAATATTCTTGGCTAATATAGGGATATCAAAGAAAGTAGGTATGGTCTCAGATAAACCCTTTAATGACTTCAAATCAAAGGGCTGTTTAATCGGCGTAATTTCTATTTTATCTTTATTCGCCTCATACCAGTTTAACCAGGTTTTACTATCAAAGCCGAATGGTTGACCGGTCAAATCCTTAAGCGCTCTTATGATATCATACCGCAGTCGGGATGAAGCACCGGGCAAGTGTTCAATCAGTGCCCTGACACTATCCTTTTCCCTGATTTCTTTCAGAGATTGCACGGCTGATATACGCACGACCTGATTCTTGTCTGATAACAGATTGGAAGCGGCTTTTAATACAAGCATTTTATCCATGCTGTATTTGGTAAGCGTTTCAATGGCGACTATTCTTATTTCAGGTAAAGGGTCTTTCAATGCCTCTTCAAGATAGGGAATTGATTCCTTCGGTTTTATAGCAGACAGTGCCTCAAGAACCGCTATTTTTACCGTAGAATTAGAATCACCAATCTTTTTGGTAAGATAAGAATATGCCTTTGACGGATTTATCTGTCCTAATGTCCTGATAGCAGATGCACGTATCCCTGCATTATTATTGGATAACATATTAATTAAAGCATCTTCGGCAAGTGAAGCATTCGGCAGGTAACTGATAGTTTCAATAATCTTGATGACAACTTCTTCGGCAGGTTCGTTATTTAATGCCTTAAGAAGGTGGTCAAGGGCTGCTTCACTCTTAATCAGTCCTAATGACCAGGCAGTATAAAACCTTTGCTGTTTACTTTTGGTGTTAATTAGAGAATTAGAAACGAGGTAGTCAAAAGCTTCTTTATTACTCAAATTAGCAAGAGCCATTACGGCTGATTCCCTGATAGGCGCTTCATCATCATTAAATAGTGCGGTTAATATAACAGCTGATTCCTTGGAATCCATTTTCTTGAGTTTATTAATGGCATCAAGTCTATCCCAATAATTAGCATAAGACTTATCTGATAAAGTTTGTTTTATCTTGGACAATTCATCTGCAGAATAGATTACATTTACCCAAAAGCAGAATAGAATAACAGTATAACCTAATATCTTATACAATTGTTTCATATGAAGAATCCGGATTGATTTAATAGACTCTATGAGTGGAAATAAAATTCTTAATGCTTCCTGCTCGTTCCTTAACCATTATTCCTTTTAGTTCTTTCGGTATATTAAATGTCGCAAATGGGTCAACGAGATTAAGTGTTCCGACCTGAACTGCCTTTGCTCCGACAGAAAGAAATTCCAAAACATCTTCAGCATTCATAATACCACCGATTCCTATAATTTCCGCTTTTGTTTTGGTTGCTACTTCATAAATCATTTTTAAGGCTACAGGTTTTATAGCAGGACCTGATAACCCGCCTGTAAATCCACCCAGCATTAACTTCCTTTTCCGCCAATTTACCGCTAAAGACGATATAGTATTTATCAATGAAATTACGTCTGTTCCTGCACTCAATGCAGCGCGAGCTATCGCTGTAATATCAGTAACATTCGGAGAGAGTTTAACGATAATTGGCAAACGTGAAATTCGTCTGACTTTCTGAACTGTCTTTTTAGTTTCTCGTGGTGATTGAGCAATACACAAACCGCCTTTTTCTATATTCGGGCAGGAAATATTTATTTCTATACCGTCAAATATTTTGTATTCGTGCTTCTGTAACACCTGAATAGTTTCAACGATTTCATCAGATGTTGCTCCGCCGATACTGATAATTCTTATCGTTTTTAATTCATCAATATCTTTTAGATAATTCCGGCAGAAACCTTCAATACCGGGATTTTCTAATCCGACCGAATTAATAATGCCTGACGCTGTTTCTACAATACGCGGTGGTATGTTACCTGTTCGTTCTTTAAGAGTGATAGTCTTAGTAATAAAACCGCCTAACCGGCTAACCTGCCCGACTGGACACCCGGTCAGGCGGGTTCTTGAACTTATTATGCGGGCGGGCCCGTATCCGTATGTTCCGGATGCAAGAATGACGGGATTCTTAAATCTAAATGGTCCTACTTGAGTAGATAAATCCATAATTAAATAAGTATAACCATTAACCCCGCACATAACTTACTGCTTTGCAGCCGCACGGAATAAAGTTATGTGCGGGGTCAACGGCCGTATTTAATCCTTTCAGCAAGGATTTCCGGAAGTTTGGCTTGGATTATTTTAGCAGCGGCTTTTTGCACATCATACTCAACACGTTTAATCCAAATCATACCTTCATCTACATCATAAATAGCATAAGCTGCTTCAGGATTTTCATCTCTCGGTTGTCCGACACTGCCGACATTAACAATCACCTTGTTATTACTATTAACCTGGATATATGGTTCTGTGGAAAAAGATAAAACTCCTCGCGACATTGTAAATGAAATCGGAACATGCGAATGTCCTATAAAACAAACAGAAGTTGTAAGAAAATTGAGAGCCAATTGGACATCATAATTATTCTCCATATATTCAAATATTTCCGGTGAATGCGGCGTAGAATGAACCGATGTAATATTATCAATCTTCTTAACTAATTTTATCTTGCTTAAAAAATCTATTTGCTCTGTTGATAGTTGTTGTTTTGTCCATTCTATAGCCTTATAAGCATAAGTATTAAAAAAATCGATATTAAGCAAGCCGGCTGCGGCATAGTCATGATTACCCGCAACCAAAATCGGGTCCAATTCCCGTATTTTATCTATGCATTCTCCGGGATTAGCACCATAACCGACCAAATCACCTATACAAATATACTTATCCGGTTTTTCGGTTGCCATTTTATTCAGGACACTTTCCAATGCCTCTAAATTCCCATGAATATCGCCAAAAATTGCGTATCGCATAAAAAATTCCGGTCTGCTGCTATTTTATTTCACGTTTAGAGAATATTATTATTGTTACCCATAATACAAAAGACACATAAATAATAGTATAAAAAGATATCAAAAAAAGATAGTTAATAGATAAAATTGATTTCGTGGTTACTAACGAACTGGTATTCAAAATACTAAAATGCGGCAGGATTGAAGAACTTACCCAAGCCAAACTATTAGATATAACAGATGCTCGCTGGCTGAGTGCATTAGAAATATAATCGGAAATATTACCGAGAATAAGTATAAAAAAACATCCGATACCGGATAATACCAATGGAAAATAGGTGGAAAAAGCCACTGCAAAAGATGTCAATATTGCCACCTGTAAAAAGCAACTATAAATACCTTTTAATAGAATCCAGATATCATTCCTAAAGAAAACAAAAGTATCTTTAATAACAGATGAATCCTTGAGATATCGTCCCTCCATAAAGTTATTTTGAATAGACGGCAATCCTTCCTTTAACCAGTAACTTATGATAAATACAGCCGTAAGAAATAGAAAAGCAACCAGAATGGTAAAGATTATCCCCATGAATTTACCGATAATGAATTCGCTTCTTTTAACGGGTTTAGATAAAAGCATTATTGCCGTAAGATTTTCTATCTCGTTAGTAATAACAAAGGAGGCCGTAAGAATTGCGATGAGTATGCCGGCAAAGGTCATGGTCGCCAGTCCCACTTCCCGCATCATAGAAACCTCTTCATCAAAGGCAAAGAGGCAAAACAAAGGCGATATTAAAAGCAGAACCGCAGAAACAGATACGACGATATAGAATAAAGGATGGCGAATTGCCTCCTGATAAGTAATTCTGCCGATATTATATATGCGGGACATTAAATCAGATTATCCATAGAAATGCTGAAAAGTCAAGAAAAACTTCGTAACCATTTTTCACCGCAGAGACGCTAAGAACGCAGAGGAATAAATAATAGTTTTCTTCTCCGCGACCTCTGCGCCTCGGCGGTGAGATTACTCGCTCCCACGGCTCACCTGAATATCCAGTCCGAGCCATTTCTGGCGCCGAAGCGCCATGGCGCCCTGATGGCGCTCATTCTTTTCTCCGGGTCTGGCTGGGTCAGTAATTTCTACCACGATGAAATCTATATGAGAGATACCGCCAGAACTAAAAGGCATAATCCCTTCACAACAATACTCGTTGACCAACTTATTTAACTCTTCATTTGCCCTTGTGATGTCCTGCGCTTCAAAGCCGAGTCTAATTATTTTATCTGGTTATCTGGTGACACAGAGCGTGTCTAAAAACTAACCCTATCTTTCTATACAAATCATAGATTTTTGCTATCCTGATGTCAAGAATCCCTGACGGGATAAAGGAGGTAAAAATCATGCCATCCAGACCTTATGACCAGAATCAACAATTCCTTTTGCCGCCCAGTCTTATGGTAAATAGCTTATAGTAGTTATTAATCGAAAGTTCTCATCAATCCCCCTTTGACAAAGGGGGAATAGGGGGATTTACTTTGTGCTCTTTGTGTCTTTGTGGTGAAATTGCATTTTCTAACGGGCTGGCTCGCCTCTCTGACTTTCCGAGTAGCCCAGACAGGGTGGCGAAGCGGGGAAGCAGCAAAAACTTGCTACTGCCTGAACACGTATACCGCTCCGCTTTCTGCGGCAGAGTTGTCCGCCTGATTGCCGTTAATGCCGGTAGCATCGCTGCTTTCAGCATAAGTCCCTGCTATAATGGTGTCACCTGAGATGGCAACAGAGCAACCAAACCAGTCTTTCGCTTCTGTTTTGGACGTCTTGATGTATGCCTGCTGTGACCAGTTTGTGCCTGAACGAGTAAAGAAATATACTGCTCCGCTATCTGCGGCAGAGTTATCCGCCTGATTGCCGTTAATGCCAATAGCATTGCTGTCTTCATAAACTGCTCCTACTACCAGTATATTACCTGAGATAGCAACGCCGGTGCCAAATACGTCATTTGTTTCTGTATTGGACGCCTTGATATATGCCTGCTGTGACCATGTGGTGCCTGAACGAGTAAAGACATATACTGCCCCGCTATCTATAGCAGAGTTATCTGCTTGATTGCCGTTAATGCCAATAGCATTGCTGTCTTCATATTGTGTCCCTACTACTATAGTATCACCTGAGATATCAATACTGTTGCCGAATTCATCAGACACTTCTGTATTGGACGCTTTGATATATGCCTGCTGTGACCAGGTGGTGCCTGAACGAGTAAAGACATATACTGCTCCGCTATCTGTAGCAGAGTTATCTGCCTGATTGCCATTAATGCCGGTAGAATTGCTGTCTTCATATTGTGTCCCTACTACTATAGTATCATCTGAGATATCAATACTGTTGCCGAATTCATCAGACACTTCTGTATT
>JAZDFP010000181.1:0-2925 GCA_043807745.1 Planctomycetota bacterium | reverse complement strand
TTCTTCGGTAATTATAATGCGCTCTCCTAGATGACCGATTTTAGTCGCGGTATCTACAAATATATGCGCCCCAGACCGGCCCGCCATGTGGCAAAAATGTATGTCTTCACCCGCCCCTGAAGTGGTCATAAACCAGGGTTTTTCTATTTTGTCAAGGATCGAAAGGTTTATCAGAACCGCCCCGAATCCCACCGCATCGCATTCCACTAACTGGTCTTTGGGATAATGCTCGGCCGTCATGTTTAAATAGTAATCAGACTTTTCCACGGCATCCCAGCCTTTATTCAAATGATAGACAACGGGTTTATAGGGCGGAAGCCTCGTGAAAGCGAGAGCCGCTACAATGTCTTTCTGATGCTTAAATAATCTTTCAAATAAATCCGGCATCACGATCATATCGTCATCAAACATGAAAAGATATTGTGCTTTTATTCCTCGCGCATTATCCGCTATTGATTCACGGGCCAAAGCCGGAAAGACTCTCGGTATGGTGATTAAATGAAACTTGAATTTAACGCCTTGCGGATAATCAAACTTTTCCCCGTTTATCTCGTGAAGTCCCAACTGCGAAGCAACCTCTAATTTTCCAATATGCGCCAGCAAGGTCAGATGATTGTCATAAGCCGGTGCGTCAGTCATGCCTTTGGTCGGAACTCCTATTACGACATTAATTGTGCCTCCCATATTTTTAACGAATTATATGTAACTTTATTAAAATCCATTCCCAGAAACTGACATAATTAGCCGCTGATAATTGATGGCCAAGGCAGATGCCTTTCCGTATCATCCTATCAGTTACGATACGATGGTCATAATGACAACGAAAGTATTTTATCTTTTCCATATTTATTCCCCGTCAGGGGGCGAGGCATTTCACCCCGCCCCCGATTATTTCTAGTTGTTAGAGACCTCTGACGAATGCTGAACCGATAGGCTGTCCGCCGGAAATTCCAGTCGTGGCCACGACATAAAGATACTTGAACATGGCCACTGAACTTGCCTGCGGCACACCTGCCGAAACGAATGTTCCAGCCACAGCTCCGCCCTTAAGAATTGCTTTAGCAATTCCCTCAACACCGATGGTCACATCGGCGATGGCGGAATAAGCCACGGAAGCTAATCCATAAGCGACACATCGGCCATAAGCGTTCACGGCAATATCTTCCGCCGCGAGTCCGGCAAACTGCGCCATTGTGGAATCCGCGCAGAAGACAGCGGCATTCGCACCAGTGGAAACGACCTCAGCGGCCGCCCCTCCTACCCAGCGCAATCCAAAACCCGTGGTAGCGGTAGTCGCATTAACGTTCTTGATAATGACATACACCTTTTCATCATCAGTTCTGTTTAATCTTTGAATTTGCATTTGATTAATTCCTTATGCCCAGCCCTTCACGATTTCTCGGAAGAGTCGAGGGCTTTTGCCCCCTGCCTCCCTAGCCTCAATTTCCAATCGCGATCCAATTGCCGTCAACTCCGTCTGAAGTGGCGGCTTGCGGAATAATCGTATCGGGAACTACTATCGTAACTGTTCCACCTGAAATCGTGCATTTAACTCCAGTCGAGCCGGAGTGAGAAGTAAAGATTGGACAAAACCAATCAATAGTGCTCAACCCAGTCACGATGGCACCACCGGTGTCATTGGCTGCGTTTGTGAAAGTCCCGAACACCAGTCTTTTATTGCCTGCGATTGTCTGACTTGAAACCGCATAAGCGAAAGCCATATATTTAGTCCTTTCTTTATGCGGTGATCCCGCTTAAAACTCCCTGGCGAGCCATATTGGAAGAACAGAGATTGCCCATCCAGAGATATTTAGCTGATTTTGCGTCCTGATCAACCGGAGTGATGAACGGCGTAGTGATGAAGTCACAAGCCAAATGCACCATCAAATTCAGATAAGCCGAGTTTAAGAAATACATGTAACCGGCGGTGCTGTTTGAATCCCACATAATGGTCTCATTCTTGAACTTCAAATTCTGAAATCCGGCGTCAGCAGTCTTGGCATCCGAGAACCTTTCCTGCACCTGCAGGAGTTTCTCGTAATACTCATAGACCGCCTGGGTCGTGATGATAATATCTGGATTGTCTGTGCCTTCATCTGAACAGTTATTGAACATCGTCCTCATCGCGGCCAGCCCGCCTGCGGCGAATGAACCGACGCTTGTAGTGGAGTTATTTCTCCAGAAAGCGTTTGCTGAATCCGAGCGGTCTATTCCGCCGACAGTATCCGCAGTCGGGGTAATGTCAACTAACTGCGCCAGGCCGTTCATATTGGTAGACGAGTCCCCGCCACTGCCGAACGCGTGCTGATCCATCAGTTTCTTTAATGACTTTTCAGCCTGCGTTGTTTTTGCCTCCAAGAGATTGATTATTCTTTCTTTGCCAGAATTCTGTCTTTCCTCTTTGCCTGATATGGTGATCGTCACGGCATATTGCCGCCAAGAATACTCCAATTATGTTATCAAATAGGAGTTTAACCTATTTTTCTTATGGTTACCCATAAGTTCAGACTATATCATCGCTTTCGCGCGGGGTGCTCGTGGAGAATTTACCGTCTTGGGAAATTTTACGATGTTTATATGACCACTTACCTTGACATTTACAGTTGCAGAATGAATGTTCTTTATTTTTTAATTCATTAGGCTGTCTTAGTAATGGTTTTTCGCATGTGGCACAGAATACTTCTATTCGTAAATATTTTGGGCCCTTTTTCCCGTAGACTCGTCCTCTAGTCGTTACACCTTCTAGGCTCTTTCGAACCCAGCTTGGCACGGTGTTTTCCTTTATAGGATTTTCACCGTTTTCGCCCCGTTGTTGTGCTTATCTAATATCTTCTAAACTCTTTTTTTGATTACATATCATACAAAGAGTTTGCGCATTATTACTTGTAATAACGCAAGATTTTAAAGAGCAAAGGCCAAATGTTT
>JAZDFP010000180.1:0-20372 GCA_043807745.1 Planctomycetota bacterium | reverse complement strand
CTCTATGAGATAGCCGATTTTCATATTGCGTTCACCCTTGCCGGCAGTCTGTATCTTTACGTTCTTTCGGTCTGTATATTTGGCATTGAGATAGATAGTTAAGATACGTTGGAGGTCTTTCTGGAGCAGTTCGTCTAATATCTTTATTGAAGAGACTTCCAAGAGATTAAAAGGTCTGATAGAACCATCTTCACCAAGAATCACCAATTTCCATGCGCTGAGCACATTATTATCTGCCTTTTGTGTTATGGGTTCAATGCCGAGGACATTACCGGAGATGATTTCGGTCCCTATCTTAATTTCTACCTTGACACCTTTAAGTTGGGTAAGGAATTGAGTTAAAGCCGCACCTTCCGGCACTCTAATCAAGATATTTTCCAACTGCTTATCAATCGGGTCTTTGGAATCATAACCTATAGAGGTTATCTTGCAATCCTTGCCATAGTCTATGGCAAAAAGAGAGGTTAACAGGTCAGGCATCTGTGATGTCCTGAATTGAAGAGTAACGGTAGCATTATCTTTTATCTTGCCGGTGCGTTCAAAATAGCCAAGCCCGTGTTTATAGAATACAATCTTTGTTATCGGTGGTGCCGGAGTCTCTTCGGATGATTTCGTCTCAGTCCAGATTACCCCTATTTGCAATGCTGTTATTAGCAAGCATGCCACAACCATTTTTTTACACATATCGTTTCTCCTTTCTTTTATTATTAAAATTGAGATGATTAAGTGTAGTATACTTGTTCATTGTGATAATCAAAATAATATTTAGTCCTATTTTGCTAACTACCCGAGACAGGTTTATTTGTATCAGTTCTTACAATAATATAAACGAATAAAGCACAAAGAGGTTCATTTTACTTTGGAATTATATTATTATTTTATTATTTTGCTATATTTATATTTTCCCGGTGGCCAAGTTGCTTCGTGATTCCGAATGCTTTATTTTCTGGGATATTATTAAAATTAAGATGATAAAATGTAGTATACTTATCAGTTATCTCGTTCCTACGGGCGATGGGTAGCCATCGACTTAACGTTGGAATTTCCTTATTAATTGAGGTTCGATGCCCGATTGCTTACAGGCATTTAGGGCATCAATCATAATCTGTACCGGAATCTGTTCTTGAGTGTCTACCTTAAAAATCACTGATGTATTAGTATTTTTGTAAAAATCATTAATGAACGCTACTTTTCGAGTGAGTTCACTCCAATTAGGTATTATGTCTTCGCCTATTTTTATCGTTGGTGTCATTGGACTTTTTTCATTATAGATGAGACTTATTATTACTTCAAGTTCTTGGAGTGGTTGATTAGCAGATATAACCTTTGGTTCTTTATCTTTTGGAATATAGGTTGATAATTTATATTCCATTGATTTGAAATGCATGAGACACATAAAGAAAATTATTAACTGGAAGATGATATCTATCATCGGAGCCATATTGATACCGATGATATCCTCATTAATATTTTGTTTCCGAAAGAATTTAAACATGGTTTCTATTTATCACCAAGTTTGAATGGTTTATATTGATGCGATTAATGCATTTCAGAACATGAGCCGGATAAAACTATGTGATTATATCGTTCAATATTAGAGGAATGGTATATACGTCGGGATCCATCATATCAAGTTAAACAGACTCCTTTTTTATTACTATAGAGAAAGTCGTTTCTTAGTCAACAAAAATCTGGTTTGTTGAATAATTCATCGTCCGAAGGAAGATAGCTGCACGAGCGATAGCGAGGGTCTATTTGGAATAATAATCGGCTCTATTTTTTGAGTGGAGGACTCGGCGATGTCTTGGCTGCAATTTCAGTCTTTTGAACCCCGGCCTTTTTACAAATATTAAGAACACTAACCACTGATTGGGCTGGAATTCTTCCATCAGCATCTATTTTAACCGGTATAATCTCTAAACCATCAGGTGTTACTAAACTGGATGAAATATTTCTGATATGTCTTTCAAGTGAATCCCAATCCGGAAACTCATTACTCCCCACTTTGATTCTGGTTAGAAGCGGAGCATCCTCTGAATACACCAATTTAATACGAACATCATCAATCGGTGGAGCTGTCTTAGGAGTTGGATTCATCCCTTTATCTCTTGGCAGATATGAATACAATTTCCCCTCTAAGGACTTAAAATGGATAGAGCACATAAAGAAGATGATTAACTGGAAGACAACATCTATCATAGGCGTCATTTGAAGTTCCATTGATGATTCTTCATATTTAATTTTCTTTTGTGTAGCCATATTCCCCTCCTTTTCTTAGAGACTGTTAAACAGACCGACTTCGATGTTATATCGGAGGCGGTATGTTGTTATAATCTCTTAGACCCCGACATTTCGGCGGGGCATTAAGGTTCTCTAATTATATAAACGAATAAAACACAAAAAGGTTCATTTTATTTTAGAATTACATTATTATTTTGATACATTTGTGCCGATATAAATTATGATAATTTGCCATAAAGACACAAAGAATTCTTAGTGTCTTGCCGCCTTTGGCGAGCCTTGCTTCTGGCGGGGTGCCTTCGTGGCAGATTTATCTTTTAAATTCCATACGATAAATTACATTAAGCAACAATGATATTCTGGAAAAAAGATAAAGCAACTATTATTAAAGATGAGTTGAGGCAGGCAGTAAAGAAATGTGTCGGCTACCGTTTTAGCAAGAAGGATTTCTTATACCAGGCTTTGACTCACTCATCAGCCAAAGAGGAAAGCACCGTTTTCCCAAAAGAACCTTCTCTTCCTCATATCAATGAGAGACTGGAATTTCTAGGCGATGCGGTTCTTGGATTAACCATCTCGGAAATACTCTATACAAGATTTCCTGAAATGGATGAAGGTAAGATGAGTCTTATTAAATCCAATCTTGTCAGTCGCGAGGTGCTGGCCAAGAAATGTCATTCTATCGGATTGGATAAACTGATTATCGTAGGCAAAGGTATTAAAGGTCATTCGCTGCCGGTTTCGGTATTAGCCAATGCAATGGAATCCGTATTCGGTGCCATATTTCTCGAAAGTGGATATGATAAAGTCAGCAAGATTATTGTTCAACTCTTTAAGGATGATATCGCTGTCGGTGAAGATACTGCTAAATATTCCAATTACAAAGCTATCTTACAGGATTATAGCCAGCAGAATTTTGCCAGAGTGCCGATTTATAAACTTGCCAAACAATTCGGACCAAAGCATAAACCGACCTTTGAAATGATGGTCTGCGTGCCGAGCAAGTCAGCTGTCCGACCTGATGACCGTTCAGGCGGGTCGACTAACAGTCCCCAGTTATATGGTCCGGGTATAGGAAACGATAAAAAATCAGCCGAGCAATCCGCGGCTAAAATAGCTCTTGAAGCACTCGGGCTACTGCAATAAAAGAGGCAGTGTACCTCTGTTATATGCTTAACACATCTATTTACGACAGCATCGTTTCTAATTTAGCCGCTAAACGTGAAGTCAAGATAGGCGGACTCTGGGGCAGTTCCGCTCTTTATATCGTTTCTCAATTATACTCGCAACTTCAGCCCGGAACCAAACATGCTTCCTTATTATTCCAATCTAAAGACGTAGAAAGGACATTTCTTTTAATTATCAATGATATTGAATTAATCGAATCTGTTTCGGACGACCTCTCTACATTTCTGGCATTATCTCCAAAAATGAATGATAGCCTGCAAGATAATATTATCATCTGCCCTGAAGAAGAAAAAGATTCCAGCGGAGAATTGACAACCAAAACCATTCAGAAAAAACTTCTTTTCTTGAAGAAACTCTTAAGCCAGAAGAATAAGATTGTCATATGCTCTCAATCGGCTTTATTTGCTTCCTTTCCTCCTCAGGATGAGTTAAGCAGTTCAATATTATATTTTAAGAGAGGGCAATCAGTGAACCGGGAAGAGTTGATAGAAAACCTCATAAAAAGCGGTTATAAGCGGACAACGGATGTTGTTACTGAGGTAGGTGAAATCAGTATCCGCGGCGGTATCATAGATATTTTTCCTTATGGTCTTGAATCACCTTTGCGCATAGAATGGGATGCTGACCATATTGAATCAATCAGATTCTTTGATACCGACTCTCAATTATCTACAAATCCTATTGATGAGATTAGTTTCTATCTGACTAAAACTAAATCACTGTTTACCAAAAGTAGTGAAATTACTCTGTTTGATTATTTCAAGTCTAATCCGATTATTGTTTTTATGGAATCACATATGGATTATTCCGCTTTACCGTCAGAAAGCAGCAAACACCGGTTGTTATCCGAGGATGATAAAGATATTATCAATCAGAAGACCCAAAGATATCCGCGGTTATATTTATACAATTTCCCGATAACAACCCAGGAAGGACATAATCTGAATATTCAATCTCTCCAGCGATTCGGAGGCGGATTTACCAATATTATTAAGGAACTAACCGACCTTTCTTCCAAGGTTAAATGGATTAATATCTTTTCACAGAACAAGGCTGAAGAATCACGTCTCAAGGAATTGCTCATATCCAATTCTTTTCCTGAGATGGACAAGATTAAGTTATATCAGGGACGATTGAGAGAGGGCTTTTATTTCAGTGAAATCAAGACCGCTTTTGTCAGTCATCACGAACTCTTTAACCGTTATCGTCTTCTTAAAAAACCCAAATTACTTCCATCAAAATCGGCTAAGACAATAGAGCCGTTCTGGGAATTGCAGAAAGGCGATTTTGCCGTGCACAACTCTTATGGAATAGGCAGATACCTCGGCTTGAAACGACTCCATAATTCAGAGTTTATGGTTCTGGAGTACCAGGATAAATCCCTTATTTATGTGCCTATCACCCAGATGAATCTGGTCAATAAATATTGGGGCTCTGACCGCAGGGCAGTTTCAATAGACCGAATCGGAAGCAATGCCTGGGCTATGCGTACTGAGCGGGTAAAGAATGCGATTAAGAAACTGGCAACTGAATTACTTTATATCCAGGCGATTCGGTTAAAGAATCTCGGGTTCGCCTATCCGGCTGATACCGAATGGCAGAGAGAATTTGAGAGTTCATTCCCTTACGACGAGACACCGGACCAGACATCTATCACGCAGGTGTTAAAGGAAGATATGGAAAATCACAAGCCGATGGACCGTCTTATCTGCGGTGATGTCGGCTATGGCAAGACAGAATTGGCAATGCGCGCTGCATTCAAGGCCTGCCTGGCTGGCAAGCAGGTTGCGGTTATTGTTCCGACCACTATTCTTGCACAGCAGCATTATCAAACATTCTCTGAACGAATGGCTGATTACCCCGTTAATATTGATGTTATCAGCAGGTTTAAGATAGAATCGGAGCAAAAAGATGTTATCAAGCGGATTGCCGAAGGCAAGATAGATATTATTATCGGCACCCATCGGCTGATACAAGGCGATATTAAATTCAAGGACTTGGGATTGGTTATCATAGATGAGGAACAGAGGTTCGGCGTAGAGCATAAGGAATATTTCAAGAAGATAAAGGCAAACGTGGATGTGCTGACGCTTTCGGCAACGCCCATACCGCGCACGCTCCATCTGGCGCTTTCAGGACTGCGGGAGATTTCCACAATGACCACGCCGCCCCAAGACCGGCAGTCAATACAAACCGTGGTCTGCAGGTTTGACGAAGAGGTTATCAAAGAAGCGATTGTCAGGGAACTTGAACGTAACGGCCAGATTTATTTCGTCCATAACCGTATCTTTGATATTGAGAAAGTGGCGGACAGAATCAAAAGCCTGTTGCCGCAGTTAAAGGACAGCATCGTTATTGCCCACGGACAGATGCCCGGTTATGAATTGGAACGGAAAATGCAGGATTTTATCAACCGCAAATACGACATATTAATCAGCACCAATATCATTGAATCAGGTCTTGATATCCCGCGGGTTAATACCATATTTATCCACAATGCGGATGATTTCGGATTAAGCGACCTGCACCAGTTAAGAGGCAGGGTGGGCAGATATAAATATCAGGCATATGCTTATTTTATTATTCCGCCTGATGCGGTTATAGGTGGTGATGCCAGGAAGAGACTCAAGGCAATAGAGGAATTCAACGAACTCGGCGCCGGGTTTAAGATTGCTATGCGTGATATGGAAATCAGGGGCATCGGTAATATCCTCGGCAAAGAACAACACGGACATATTGCGGCAATCGGATACGAACTCTATTGCCGGCTACTTGAAAAGGCAGTTAAACAAATCAGAGACACTAAAGAACTCGAAAACTTAACCACAAAGACACAAAGGACACAAAAAATTATCTCTGTGGACGGAGTTTATCCCACTGGGATGCCTCTGTGGCAAGGGGAAATGGAAGGCGGAGAAGAAAAACCCGCTAATGATATTAATCTTAAGATAGATACCTTTTTATCCGCGGATTATATTGCCTCAGAAAAACACCGGCTTGAAATCTACCGCAGACTGTCTATGGCAACTGATGAATCAGTTATATCTGATATTTACAAGGAAGTCAAAGACCGATTTGGCAGCCCTGTTCCTCTTCAAGCAGAAAACCTATTCAAATTAATACGGCTGAAAATCAAATTATCTGATAAGGGTATTTTATCAATCGTTCAGGCAGAAGATAGCCTGCATTCCCAATATACCAAGAATGTCCTGATAATTATGAAAATGATTGAAGATTCCAATACGTTGCAAAAAGATTGGATAAAAATGATAAAAGAAAAATATCCGCAGATGGTAAGGATGGTTGATGAGAGAACGATACATCTCAATTTACCGCTCAAGTCATCAGCCCAACGGGACAAATTGGTATTAGAGCACCTCATAAAAATCTTTGAGTAATTTAGATTAATGCTTGTCCCGTCAGAAAGAACTTCTTTTCGTTAAGTCCGTTACGCCTGTTATTTCCGTTATGTCTGTTAACGGACTAAACTGCTAAACAGTCAAAACAGTTTTTTATCACCTCAGCACAATCACACTAAATCTACTATCATACAACGCTGGGGCGAGCAGGGTAACCCTGACTGAACCGTATATATTCAGGGCTATTATTTGAATCTCACCGCTCCTTTGATTGGTCGGATAAAATCCCAAAATTTGTCCACCAACTAAATCAGGGTCATTAGCCGAATCTCCGTTATATTGTCCTTGCAGAACTATAACTCCCACAACCTTATAACCTAATTTAGGTATCGTAACCGCACCGGTGGCTATTTTTTCGGCTATGACACTGTTCACTGCTAACTTTTCACTGCTCACTGCATTATCGGCAATCTTTTCCGCCGTCACACTGTCTACTGCCAACTGACTACTACCTACTGCGTTAGCCGCTATTTCTTCAGTTGCTATCGGAGGGACTAACGGTCTCACCGCTCCGCCCGGAACAAAAGACAACTTCTCCGGCGTAACAGCACCATTGACTATTTTCGGCGTAGTTACAGAACCATCTATGATTTCCAAGTAACCCACTGAATTAGAAGCCAGTTTTATCTTGGTTACCGATGATGTTGCAAGTTTATCTGTAGTCACAGCCCCATTAATTATTTCCGCAGTGCCGATAGTTCCGTCTGCCATCTTCTCCTTGGTTACAGCGCCATCGCGGATTTTGTCTCTGGTAACTGCGCCGTCCAGTATCTTCTCAGCGGTTATTGAGTTCGGGGCAATCTTGTCTGCGGTAACTGCGTTGCCGGCAATCTCATCGGTTTTAACCGCACCGTCCTTAATCTCTGCCGAATCAATAGGCGGATTTACCGGTCTACTTACGACTACAACACTCAATTTATCCTGTGTAACCGCGCCTTCCTTGATGTGCCTGTTTTCTATTGCCTTATCGGCAATCTTTTCACCAGTGACTGCCTTAGTGGCAATCTTTGGGGTCGTTACTTCAAATGGTTTTATTGACATAAATCAACTCCGTTGAAGTTTCAAGTTAAAGGTTAAAAGTTACAAGTTAACCTGAAACATCTAACTTAAAACTTGTAACTCTTTTAGTTAAAGGGAAGCGGAGGTGAAGTCTGGAATCACTCCAAACTCCACACTCCGCATTCCGAACCTGGTCTACGGTGTTACGACCTGGATTTCCAACTTAAAGGTTGCGCCATCTCTTATGAACACACAATAAGATTTAGCCGGGTCAACCGCGGGCTGGAAATTGACGAAAGCCGCATCCTGCAAGCCCTTAATGAAGTCGTTGATTACCGTGTTGGCGGCAAGAATCACATCAGGGTCAAACTTACTCTTGGCAATGATAACGCCTGCCTGGACCAACTTGTTAAGCAATCCGGACCTGAAGAGTTGTCTCAGTCCTGGACGGGTAACGTCCACCGGACCGCCTTCAAGAATCTGGTCGCCTTCACGTAAGAAACCTGCGGTCTGCTCATCACCGGTCAGGAACAGCACGGTCAGGGGCGCCACGCCGAGGGCACGGATATCGCCGGTCAGACGAAAGGTGGTTTTAGCCACTTTCCCAGACCAACTGTCTGTGCCTTTGTCCACGCCTTCCTTGTAGCGCTTGGCTTCTACGCCGTCCACGGTCTCAAACTGGTAGTTCCAGCCGGTCTCGTATTTGCCGAAAGCCTCCATCAGGTTGGCTTCCTGCATATGTCCGATTTCCGCGCCGCTTCTACCGTGTTCTGAGACGTAGCCGCCGGCATCAAGGACATCAGATAGTTTCTTGAACTTCTGGGCTGATGCCTGAGCCAGTTTGGACTGGAAAGCACCCTCATCGGGCAATTTCATCTTGCGATGACTGTCTGCCTTAGATGCCTTGTTTTTCGTGGTATCACGCCAGTCCGCAGTCGTATCATCCATTGGCGTAATCTGTTCCGGGATGATAAAGAACGCCTTTGCTTTTACTGTAGCCATAAAAATCTCCTTTTCGTTTGTGGTAGACAATCCCGACGAATTTCTGTCGGGATTGATGTCAACGACCATAAAGGTCGTTGCCTACCTTGTTTTGAAATTATTGGTCTATCCATCTACACCGGTGGGAGATGTAGAAGCCCACCGATAGACCAACTCTTCTTAATCATTATTAATCTGTTTACTCGCAGTTTGAAGAATGAATTACTGCGAGTTATCCCGATTATCGGGAGCAATCTGTGGCTGTGGTTCCATTTCGTTTATCAAATCCCAGTAACTCTCCGAGAATCTTTCTCCGGTTCCATAATTTTCAACCAAATCATCCCACAAGATAAACATCAGTATCTCCACGATTTCAGGTCTTAACCATCTATGTGTTTTATCCATGGTGATTAAATCACTCTTCAGACGCAGACGAATCTTTTTATTCCGGCTCTGCCCGCCCGCCGCCTCTGGCGAGCCTCGCCCATCGGGGCGGGAAGGCGAGGTCTCGCCGAAGGCGGAGGTAAAACTTATCAGGTGTTTAAGACTCTCAAAGTTCTGGAGATTAAGCACATAAGGTCTGATGGTCTGAAAACTCTTCTCATATAGATGCGGCTTATCATATAGTTGTTCCTTCATATACTCGTATGAAGTATATTCATCTGGATGTTTCATAATTATCACCTCTCTTAGAGTCAGTTGGAGCGGAGCGACTTACTGACTCTTAGACCCCGATGAGCGTAGCGACATCGGGGCTTTCGTTATATTGTTATGCTCCAAGAATTCATAAATCTGGTTAATGGGAACCACGCCTCCCATAGTGGTAATTAACTGTCCTTGGTATGTATGCACCCAAACCGCTATTCCTATTACTTCGTATGTTCTTGCGTCAAATACCGGTCCGCCGGAATTGCCCGGCAGTATGGGTGCGGAAATCTCGTAACCACAGATGGACACAGATGAACACTGATTAGATTTTTCTATATGGGTGATATGTCCATAAGAAGGTCTTGGGTCTAAACCGAGTGAACACCCCACAGCCCAGACAGGACAAAAGAGATACGGCGTGTAGTCCCTTGGGGCGAGGCAAGCAGCGTAGAGCCCCGCTGAATGCGGGATAAACTCCGGGCGTAGAGCGTTTAGTCCCGTCGAGGCAGGATACTCTATGCTCAATAACGCCAGGTCTTTTACTGTATCTGTAATAACTACAGACGCAGTAATAACCCTTGAATCATATAATTCTACATTAACTACACTCTGGTTATCTACTACGTGACAAGCAGTTAAAATATAAATTGTATTCTTTGTGTCCTTTGTGTTCTCTGTGGTGAATATCACTCCGCTTCCGGTAGCAAACCCTGCGGTTATTCTTACTGTTGGATATAAAAGTTTCTCGTATTCTTCCTGATAAGGTATATAAGAAGACTTACCCAAGACAATAACTATCTCCTTATCCGGCTCACCTGCAGGGTTCGGCAGAGTGAGTATCATCAGACAAACTAAAATCAACATTATTTTTTTCATATCACTATCCTCCAGAGAGCCACCCACAGGGTGACCCGGTGGGTCATCTTCGCTCTCCGTAGGCAGATGTCTAAAACAGCATTTGTCCAATTTTTTCCTGAGGAGTCAAAACAGACATTTTGAATAACTGTCTGAAAAATAACGGGTTATGGTAAAAAAATATTCTTTGGGAATTTTTCAGATGTATACCATTTGGCTAAAACAGTATGGGAGGGGGTGGGGTATGGTATCCCCCTATGTCTGGTATGCTTTTCAACCGGACTATCTATTATATAAAAGGTAGAAAAACATCATTTCACTCCTGGTTATACATATTGCTGTTCTATCAAGGGTGTTTTAGATAGCGCGTCTGGGGATATGAAAAGAGCCGGCTGGGCAATCTGCCTGTCTGTAAAGGCGGTTATATAAAACGGAGAGTAAAATTATTTCACTCCCCGTTTTATATGCTCAACAGCCCGGTCCGGCACGCTTAAAGACCAGGTCCGAGAATATATAAAACCGGGAGTAACAAATTACTCTTGCCGGAATGATGTGTTTGGGGGTATGGAGAAAGTCAGGGCGATGTATTTTCCTAAACGTTTAAGTTTTTTGTATAAGGCATTGCGGGTAAAAGTAATCATTTCCGCACAGGTTTCCTTGATATTATGTTGCTTGGATTTGAAGACAGCCAGCCAAACTAAATCCTCAGGCATTCCCATCCGATACCAAAGTTCTATAAAGACATTTATAACATCATCTATCTTAAGTGCAGGAGTTTTCAGATACCGTCTGGTTGTTTGTCCTAACTTCTCAATCCGTTGGTTGAAGTCTGAAATAGACTGGTGTAATTCTTGAGCCGTCTTAACCCTGTCAAAATGATGGGAGCGGAAAATCGCCAGATAGGTAAAATCCTTGGGTCTCTTGAAGATATACCAGATGGTTACAAAGACATCAATATAATCATAGAGCGACCAGTCAGAAAGGTATTCGCGGAATTGGTCCTCTTCATCCGGTGCCGGGATATGACCCGAAAAGATGGCGTCTAATTTACCTGACTCTATGGCAACTTGAAATCTGGACGTTATGTCTTCGTGCATTAAGTTACAGGTTTAAAGTTACAAGTTAGAAGTTTTTTAACCTAAAACCTGTAACATGTAACTTGCAACTTTATAAAGGATATGTATTCTCAATAATACAGCGTAAATATTGTTTCTTCTCTTTATCTGAAATACGCAGCAATTTTTCTATGCCCTTATTGGAGATGAAACGTTTGACCAACCAGAACTGGGGCGTCCAGAGGGTGGCATACTTATAACCCTCGTGGAGTAACCTTCTGGTAGAGGTTTCGGATTTTGGCATCGCCCGAAGATACAAACCGGAATGTTCCCTGTCTTTAATAAACCCGAACCAGAGATTCTTAACCTCCTCAGGTATGGTCTGGAAATAATAGCCGAAGGTAAGTGGGTCTTTAGTTATATCCGGCTTGATATAGGTCTTAAAGCCGACGACTGAAAGATTAGATTTAACATCAGTCAAAACATTCTTAAGAACTTTACTCTGATTAGGCATATGTTTAATTAATCACGACCGACTGTTCCACGAACTATTCTTTTATGTAACCTTTGTAACTACTTGTAACTTTCTGTAACCTTTTGTAACTTCCTAAACTTACGGCACCCTTGAGTAATTATCGTATGCATAGCCGGTCATATCGCCTAACGAAATGGGATTAGTTTCCACGGTAATCGTGGTCGTGCTTAAATCTGATTTCAGGATACGGGTGACACTACCACCACCACTATTATTTGCCACCCAGACGTAGTTTGAATCTACCGCAACTCCATGGGGACCACTTCCCACGGCAATCGTGGTCGTGTCTAAAGTGGACTTCAGGATGCGGGTGACATTATCAGAACTCGTATTTGCCACCCAGCAATAGGTCTCATCCACCGCGACTCCTTCGGGGCTACTTCCTACTGCAATCGTGGTCGTAGTAGAGTCAGATTTCCTGATGCGGGTAACATTATTAGAATTCACATTTGACACCCAGCAATAGGTCTCGTCCACCGCGACTCCAGAGGGCCAAGTTCCCACCGTAATATTAGTCGTGGCTAAAGTGGACTTGGTGATGCGGGTGACAGTATTAGAATTCATATTTGCCACCCAGCAATATGTCTCATCTACCGCGACTCCAGAGGGGGCAGCTCCCACCGTAATCTGGGTCGTGGTTAAGTCCGATTTCTTGATGCGGGTGATATTATCAATAGAATTTACCACCCAGCAATAGGTCTCATCTACCGCGACTCCCCAGGGGTAACTTCCTATCGTAATCGTGGTCGTGCTTAAATCTGATTTCCTGATGCGGGTGACAGTATTACCACTACCACCACCATTATTTCCCACCCAACAATAGGTTTCATCTACCGCGACTCCCCAGGGGCCAGTTTCCACGGCAATCGTGGTTGTAGTAGAGTCAGATTTCCTGATGCGGGTAACAGTATTAGAATTCGCATTTGCCACCCAACAATAGTCATCCATAGCCAACGCACTGTTGGTAGTAAATGTCAGATTATTCCCATTGGTTGTTCCTTTGGCATTGGTCGCCACCACCCTGAAGTTATATGTGGTAGATATTGATAATGAACTCACATTCGCAGTAACAGAAACAGGAATTGTGCTACTTTCAGGCAGAGAAGTAACAGTTACACTAATTCCATAAGATTCAGAGGTGCCATAATCAAAGTAGCAAGAGGTTACATTTGCTCCATTCGGATTTACAGTCCCGTTTAAGGTAGCGGTATCGGTTATTACATTAGTAGCCGCATTAGTGATGCAGGTTGGTGGTAGTGTTTGTGTAGTAAAACTCCAGACATTACCCGTGGTTGTGCCGATGCTATTTCTGGAATCTATCCGCCAATAATAAGTTATGCCGTAAGAGAGCGTGCCGGGATTATAACTTCTACCGGTGGTATTTGTTTTATACGGAGGGTTAGTGCTGGTCCCAAAATAAACATCATAAGAAGTGGCATTATTTACAGAAGCCCAAGAAAGTTGTGTAGAAGTAATAACATTTATTGCTCCGTTAGACGGATTCGGTGAGGTTGCTTGTGTTAAAACGCTACTACCACTGTTGTTTCCACCACTGCCACTGCTTCTTCCTCCGCAGCCGTAATTGAAACTCATAATGCAATCCATCGCTAATAAAAATCCGATTGCTATTAACCATCTGTTTTTTATCATAGGGCATTTTCTTAAAGATTAGAATAACTATTCTTTCTATGCTATGCGAAGCGCTACCCGCTCGAAGGCGAGGTCTCGCTTAAGGCGGATAATTCGCTCCATTCGTTCTATTCGTGTTCCTCTTCTTCGTGTTCTTTGTGCTCTTTGTGGTTAATCTTCTATTGTTTTACGGAACCAGGGAATAATTATCATATGCATAGCCGGTCATATCACCCACCGAATAGGGATCAGTTCCTACGGCGATCGTGGTTGTGCTTAAATCTGCCTTCAGGATGCGGGTAACATTATTAGAATAAGCATTTGCCACCCAGCAATATGTTCCATCTACCGCAACTCCATAGGGGAAACTTCCTACGGTAATCATGGTCGTGTTCAGGTCCACTTTCAGGATGCGGTAAACCTTATTAGAACTACTAATTGATACCCAGCAATAGGTCTCATCCACCGCGACTCCCGTGGGGCTAGTTGCCGCGGCAACAGTGGTTGATACAGCGGTGTCTGATTTCAGGATGCGGAAAACATTATTAGAAACCGCATTTGCCACCCAACAATAGGTTTCATCTACCGCTACTCCCCAGGGGTTAGTTCCCACGGCAATCGTGGTCGTGCTTAAATCTGACTTCAAGATGCAGGTAATATTATTAGAATCATAATTTGTCACCCAGCAATAGGTCGCATCTACCGCGACGCCACGGGGGCCAGTTCCGACCGTAATCGTGGTCGTGGATAAAATGGACTTGGTAATCCTCGTGACAGTATTACCACTACCAGCACCAGAATTTGCCACCCAGCAATAGGTTTCATCTACCGTGACTCCACTGGGGCGAGTTCCAACCGTAATTGTGTCCGTTATGGTGGGGTTTGATTTCTGGATGCGGGTGACAGTATTAGAATTATAATTTGCCACCCAAACATAGGTATCATCTACCGCTACTCCAAGTGGATAATTTCCGACCGTAATCGTGGTCGTGGATAAATCTACTTTCTGGATGCGGGTGACAGTATTACCACTGCCACTACCACTATTTGTTACCCATACATAGTCATCCACTGCCGTAGTGGACACAGTGGTAAATGTCCGATTATTTCCATTGGTTGTTCCTTTGGCATTGGTCGCCACCACCCTGAAGTTATATGTGGTAGATATTGATAATGAACTCACATTCGCAGTAACAGAAACAGGAATTGTGCCACTTCCAGGCAGAGAAACAACAGTTACACTAATTCCATAAGATTCAGAGGTGCCATAATCAAAGTAGCAAGAGGTTACATTTGCTCCATTCGGATTTACAGTCCCGTTTAAGGTAGCGGTATCGGTTATTACATTCGTGGCTGAATTAGTGGTGCAGGTAGGTGGTAGTGTTTGTGTAGTAAAACTCCAGACATTACCCGTGGTTGTGCCGATGCTATTTCTGGAATCTATCCGCCAATAATAAGTTATGCCGTAAGAGAGCGTGCCGGGATTATAACTTCTACTGATGGTATTTGTTTTATACGGAGGGTTACTGCCGGTCCCAAAATAAACATCATAAGAAGTGGCATTATTTACAGAAGCCCAAGAAAGTTGTGTAGAAGTAATAACATTTATTGCTCCGTTAGACGGATTCGGTGAGGTTACTTGTGTTAAAACGCTACTACCACTGTTGTTTCCACCACTATCTTTTCCTCCGCAGCCGTAATTGAAACTCATAATGCAAGCCATCGCTAATAAAAATCCGATTGCCATTGACCATCTATTTTTTATCATAGGGCATTTTCTTAAAGATTAGAATAACTATTCTTTTCGTATTTGCATTATGCTAATAATTATATATACTTTTTGAGATTATGTCAAGGGGTATTTTTAATAAAGTGTCCCCCGTCCAATGCTTTTTTTTAGTTATATTTATTACTTAACCAATCAATACCCCTTGCCAATATGTTGACATAACCCCTGATGTTGATGACCCAATATCTGTTTGTACCCCTCCTCCATTTTGAAGGATAATTATGTAAGCAGTGTCTTCAGCATCCATATCAACTATGACACTAAAAGGAGCACTCCACCAAGTCGGGTCAAGTGCAAATGCTGGACTAAATAGTGCAAGATAATATATTCTATTGCTGGTAATTAATCTGAGGGCGTAATATGTGGCATCTATATCTAATTGTTGCATTGAAATAAGCCCTGTCATCAAATATTTTCCAGTAACTGGGGCAGTAAAAGTATTTGATGCAAATTTATTACCTACATCATATAATTCTTGGTCAAAAATTATAGTAATACTAGAGCCAACAGCAATATTAGATTGAACCGCACTTGGATAAACACAAAATACTGGTTTTACTGTATAGCCTGTTCCGCCATTTGCTACAGGTAATGCTCCTGTAACATCGGTTGTTAAAGCTACCTGTGCTAAGGTCACATTTGTTCCATTCCCTCTTAATACTCTATTTGCTGTTACTCCACCTGCCAAAGCATTCATCGCCGCTTGTAACGATGCTTGTCCAGTTCCACCTTTAGTATATGGCAAAATTCCTGTAGTATCAAGTGATAAATTTACTTGTGCTAAAGATATATTTGTTCCGTCACCTCTTAATACCCTATTGGCTGTTGTTGCACCTGCCAGAGCATTTAGTGCCGCTTGTTGTGTTGATTGTCCTGTTCCACCATCACTTACGGCAACATCAGTGCCACCGGGTTTGTAACTCACCCATCCATCCAATTTCCCGTTTCCATCAGCAATAGGTATTTTGTTCCCTGTCGGCGTTGCCGTGGCATTTGCCGGGTCTTGAACTACTTTAGATGAGGCGTTAAGAGTAGCGAGCCCAGAAGCAGAACCACCGTAAGTAGCATCAATTTTTGTGCTTACATTTAGCGGACAATAACCACTTGATGCTCCTTTATTGACTGTTTGTTCATGTCCTGAATGAGGTGCAGAAGCAGCAATATGCGAATCTATTTGGGTATGGGTATTTGTTCCTATATTGGTTAGATTAGTATGGTCTACGGTTTTACTGTCAGAACCGTCGTGGTCGTGACCTGAAGTGTTATCAAAAGTAATCTGTGACTCTGTTCCTATATTACCGGAATGGTCAGCGCTTCCGTGAGATTGGTTATGATGTGCATCTGCATTTGTGGTATGTGCATTATATTCGTCATATCTAATTGCCTCGCCATTAGCCGTAGCCACGGCTAAGCCGGTAACTTTATTTCCTCCCATAGCCAAATCACCACTCATCGTATCACCGGATTTCTTGACTTGCTCATCATTTGTAACATTCCCAAGCCCTACATCAGATTTCGTCGTTCCGTGTGGATTGCCTGATGTTATTTGAGAGTGGTCATAGGCTGTTTTACCCCTATCACCTCTGTAAGCAGTAGCGCTTGTTTCGCCTAAAGCTAAACTGGCACTTATTTCTACATAAGCAGAACCACTCCACCTATAAGTTATATTGTCGTCTAATGTTACATAAATCTTCCCTGTTTCTCCTGTTCCTGGTAACGCCGCATAATTAGCAACCTCTATAACATCATCAACATAAGAAGGTAATTGAGAACTTGGAACTTTTCCGTCGGCATCAAGCTCTGCGTATCCATTTGCAACACCTTTGTTAGAGGTTTTCTCATAGGTTTCTGTATGGTCGGCATCACCGTGAGATTGGTTATGATGTGCATCTGCATTTGTGGTATGTGCATTATATTCGTCATACCTAATTGCCTCACCATTAGCCGTAGCCACGGCTAAGCCGGTAACTTTACCACCACCCATAGGTAAATTACCTGACTCATCAAGTGGTAATAATTTATTAGCCGTTGGTGTAGCTGAAGCATGATAAGTATCAATACTATCCGCATCTTTGCCAGTAAGCGTATTAGGTATATTAGCAAGAGGTATTTCACCTGCCCCTTTATCAAACTGGTCAATTGGTAACTGATTTGTTTCACCATAATAAGTCTTGAAATATAAATCTTTGTTGTTACCCAGTGCTGCCCAAGAACTTCCATTATACAGACTTGCCTGTCCATCAGTGTATACATCTGTTGAACCATCAGTTCCCTTTACTGCAATATACTTTGAGTCGCTTTGCGTATAATCTCCTGCAATAACTATATGATACATCTTGCCATCTTTCCTTAAACGCCCCTCTAATGTTTTAGGAAATACAAATGTATATTCAGTAGCAGTAGTAGAAATATTTAGAGTATGTATTTTACCAGATGTCATTAACGGATTTCCTGTTGGCAATGAAGTTCCGAAATAATTATCGTACAATTCAAGCCAGACATAACCAATGGGACTTTCGTCACCAGATGTAATTCGTTGTAGTTTAAGAGTAGTAGCAGTTAATTGTTTCTCGGCTCCCACTTTAAACCCTTGTCCTAATTTTACATAATTAGCGGTTACCGTTCTTAACCCATAACTGGTATCTCCTGTTGCATTTTCCTGGTCTTTTGTGTACACGTCGTGAACCGTTCCATCATGAATATCCAGATTGACTTGCGGTAATGCTCCAGCGCCTTGTGGCACCTCACTTAAACATAGTTCTGTACGGTCAGTGCCATAGTATATTTTAAAGTACATATCTTTATCATTATCATTAGTCCAAGTAGACCCATTATAGGTACATAATTTACCATTAGGTGTCTGATTGTGTCTTACTTTGGTACTAAGGTAATTAGTGGTGTCTGCATCATAATCTACGTTAATTACCAAATGATATGTTGTTCCTTTACTTACTCTCAAACCAGACTCTCGCTTAAATATAAAAGTGTATTCCAACCATGCGCCACTGATTGAAATAGTAATAACACGATTTGCTGGCATTTTGGTTGAGGTTCCTAAACAATTGCCTGGTTTCCCATAACCATCATCATTATATAATTCTAGCCATACATATTTGCCATTAGATATTTTTCCTCCGTACTGATATAATTTTATAGTTGCTTTAGTTATTTCTACATCAGCACTTGGAATAAAAGCGGAACTTATCTTTAGATCTTCGAAAGAATATCGTTTAATGAAAACTGTATAATCTTCCGTGGTTTGCTCTACTAGAGGTGTTTCTTGATGATGAGATTTATCATTATGTTCCGCAACAATATCTGCCGGATTAGGCGCAAAGGCAAATGGCGCCTCGCCTTCAACCACCATTATACTATCAAACCAGACAGTCTCGGTATCGGTATCAGAACCAATTTTTAAGACCACGTCTGCAGGAGTTCCATCGGTGATAAAACTACCGATAAGTGTCGCCCAAGAAGTGGATGATGTAGTCTGTGATAGGTTGGTGCCTGCTCCGGTAGTCCATATCTTTGCTGTACCAGTGGTTCTCTTGGCTCGTGCATAGACACTATATTTAGTAGAAGCCTTTAATTTAGAAAGCGTATAACTAATTCCTTCATTACCAGAACCGGCTGAAGTTATCTTGGCGGCATAAGGAGCGCCGAAATTATCCCTGTCACCTGTATCTCTAACAATCTCTGTAGGTGTTCCTATTTTAGACCACTGCATAGGAGTATCACCGCTCCAATCTTCTAAAGAACCGTTTCTGATAAGATTGAGATTAGCGATAGTTTGAGATAAGATTTCGTAATTCAGGTCATCGGACGCCTCACTCACGATAAATTTTGCATCAGCTATAGCCATATTTTACTCCTTTCGTTTTATACTATTTTACTATTTGATTTGTGTTGGGATATTTACCATTATTTTTATATAAGCAATTCTTGTGCCTGAATGGAGATTCAACAGTATTTTATTGAGCGAGATGTCTTAACTCTTTATATATCAAACTGATAAAATAAGTGATAATTTGATGGGAGGTCATTTGGCAAGAAGCCGTTATTCGTCAAAATGCACAAGTTCTTGTGCATGATGCACAACTTCTTGTGCATTTTTGGGTAATTTAAGCACAAACTGATTTCAATAGGAACCACAGATGCACACAGATAAACACAGATAACTGATTATCTAATCTGGAGTTATGGCAATTTTCATACCTCCAATATTATCAGCCCGTATTCGTTAAAAGCAATGATTTATATGGTATAAATGTGAGGTATAATTGAATAGAATTATAGAATTGTGTTACCAGAATGTATGATATTTGTAGCCATTTTCGTTATTTTGCACAAGTTCTTGTGCATTTTTAGGTATTTTGAGAACAGGCAAATCCGAGTCAATGATAATCGTGAATAAACCCTCGCACATAAATTGAAACGTTGTGTTTCTCAATGTAGAATTTATGTGCGGGGTGAAGGTAGGATTATTTATGTTTTATGGAGTAAACAGGGTTCACTTTTTCTTAGATACTGATTTGGCGGTTTTATTCTTGAATACGCCACCGGTTGCCTCGGCTAAATTGGTCAGGAATTTTACGTCCACATCCATGGTTGGGTGGAGTGCCTCAATGTTCACCGGTGGTTCGCCGACTGCGATGATATTAAATCTTATTCCCCTTATCTGAGATAATTTTTTTATTTCGTCCACAATCTGATTCTTATCTATAATCTTTCCCATCCTTGCACCACTGCCATCCGTGACCATAAAGACGTTGTCCACACCTCCAAATTCATTGATATAGTTGCAGTCCCGTTTGAGTTGGACTATCTTCTTTTTTGGTTTAGGGGGATTGATTAGAGGAGTCTCGTAGCCGGATTTGATTGGCGGTTCTTCCTGTTTGCTCACGAATTTGTAAACAAGTTCCAGGATTTCGTAGAAGTAGGTGCCTCCACCCAGTCCTAATTTCTGGTCAATATATTCCAGTGCAGCAAGTTTGTTCTCAATGCCGGCTGATACTAAGGTTTCCTTCCAGGGG
>JAZDFP010000179.1:0-2000 GCA_043807745.1 Planctomycetota bacterium | reverse complement strand
AGGTTCATAGACATTGGAACACCTCATACCGGTTCTCCTAAAGCATTTAAAATATTGGGTTATGGAGATGATATGAATGCCAGCTTTCTTTTTGGTCTATTTGGTTTGAATGACCAGAAGCTAAAATCCATCTCTCAAAATATGCCCGCTGTTTACGAACTACTGCCAAGTAGGAGTTATTTCGATAATTCAGATAACGATTACAAATACTATGTATTTGACGGAATTGGTGGCGGAAATAGGCTTAATTTTGATGCTACCAAAGATTATATGAAGTTTGAGGGACGTAACTCTATCCTGGTAGATAGAGCAGATGAATTCCATCAAGAAATCGACAGGCTTAATCCCGCAGATTACGGTGTCGAAACATACAACATTGTTGGGTGCGGTACCCCAACTATTGGGCAATTCTATATTCTTGCTAAAAATGGGAATCATTATAATTACAACATAAGAATGATTAATGGTGACGGTACGGTCCCCCTCAAGAGCGCACAGGCTCTCCCAGCCATACAAACTTATTATGTTAAAGCTGCACAACACGCAATTTTACCCAGTACATCTGGCGTAAAAGAGTTAATTATTTCAATTCTCACTGGAAATTCTTTTGATATGGCGGATTATTCTAATCTAACCCTCTCCGAAAATGAGTGTCCTATCCCAGATGGTAAGATTGTAAGTTTCCACAGCCCCATAGATCTCCATGTTTACGATTTCTTAGGTAATCATACGGGCCCAGATATAAATGGAGACGTAGAAAATGATATTGCTGGGGTCATGTATGAAGTTGTGGAAGACAATAAGTTCGCCTTTCTGCCGGCTGGGCAGGACTATCAGATTACAGGGGAATCTACGGGTGCTGGTACTTTTGATGTGCGTATAGAAGATATGATAGATGGAGAGGTAGTAGAAACAACTTTGTTCTCCAATATTCCTCTAACAGAGACAACTCGAGCCAACTTTGATGTTGGGACAAATATTCCTAATCAGATATATTTGGACAATAATGGAGATGGCGATTTTGAATCTACTATATCTGTTTCAACGACAACCTCTGGGTTCCTAGAGTCAACGGGTTTACCCGAAGTGGCTTCTATCATCGAATTACCAACAGAAGAATCACAAAACCAACCCTTAATTTCAAGAGGTGGTTCTAGGTCAACAACACAAAACATTATTTCAAACTCCACAACAGAAGAATTGGCGACTATAAACACGCCGTCATATCCCTCCACATTTAACGATAATATTCGGCCGCTTTCTACAGAGGGAAGCACTATACTAGTCGGTGCCTCTCATGAGGAAATATCTACAAGTACAAACAAGAATCTGAATAATACTGCTATCGCTTATAAATCTCTACCACAGAAATTAAAAAACCTGTTCAAATCTATCTGGCGTTGGTTTATTAACAGGTTATAATTAAATCAAATGAAAAAAAAAATAAAGTGGTTACTGATTCTGGTAGTTCTAACATTTCTGATTTACATAATATATTCAGCTAGTCATCTCGCACCTAGTTTCTAGGAACTGATCGAAAATTTTTAAATTAAATTCGGTAATTCCTAGATTTAGTGGCGTTGCAAAGGTTTATCCTTTACATGTGAGTGCGATCATCTACTACATAAAAACAATCAGTTTTGGTAATTCATGTATATAAAAAGTGATATTGCAAAGGTTTATCCTTTGCATGAGCTATTCTGTCCTTATTCTACGTCACTTTGGTATCGAGTTATCCCCACCTTTGGGCAAGTCAGACTTGCCCAAAACTGTGGATAAGTGGAAAGCCCCGCCAGGCTGTGAGGCCTGGCGGGGCTGGGGGTGGAACAGGATGGTTCCGGGTTTTCTTCTAGCAGGGACCAAAGGAAAAGTGGGAGCCCGGGGGAGGGGTGTCCGCCTCCGAGTAGCCACAGACGCCACATCTGCGAGAACCCTCTTCGCCGAACACGTTCTCGGGGTCGGCACCGCACTCGGGGCAGCACCTTTCCTGCTGGGCTTGC
>JAZDFP010000178.1:0-2291 GCA_043807745.1 Planctomycetota bacterium | reverse complement strand
TGGAGGAGCCATTTCTTTTAAGGCACGTTCTAAATTATTCCTTGTAATAATTCCGGTCGCTTTAACCAATGCCGCAGTTAAGATGATATTTGCCATCATTATATTCTTTAATTCTTCTTTGGCTAATTGAGAAGCCGGGATTGCTATTAGATTCAAGTTTCCCATGTGAGGCATCGTTGTTTTGGGAATAGTCACAAGAGTGCTGTCGTAGATTAAATATTTAAGATTTAATCTGTGTAATCTGTGGCTTGTAATATGATAATCGTATCCCTTTTGATGCATTGCTATGAATATGTCAGGTGATTCCACACAAGGATAATCCAAATCGCTATTAAATGTTTTTGTAGGGTTCGTTCCCCCGAACGAACCGTCTTTCGGCACGGTTGGGAACCGTGCCCTACCTGATGGATTTGAAATGATTACTTCAGAGGTAGTAACACTACCACGGCTTTCGGGCCCGTAATGGGCTATGCTTGATGAGAATTTATGTCGGTATAAAGCGGCACTGCCGAGAAGATTGGCAGAATAAACCACGCCCTGTCCGCCAATCCCGCTGATAATTATTTCAATCCTATTAGTTTTCATTAATTAACGTTCTGCTTCAGGAACTCTACCAACCGCTGTATCTATTGCCATACCGAATACCTTTTTGGTATTGACATTAGGCCTGGTAGATTCCCATGTTTTATTGTTACCGGGCATTACACCTTGAGGTCCGGCTTTATCACGTTCATTTATGATATAATTAGCCTTACCGCCAAGATGTATAAACATTGCTATGGTAAATAAATCATATCGCCATGAATTCTTAGGAACATTTGGTGATACCAGTCCCGGTATCATTGATTGTTTCCAATCAGGAGTTGACGATATATCTGAATATATTTCATAGGTATCATTTCCGCCTATCTTTATATACATTGCAAAAGAGTTGGTAATTGAAGACCCAACCATGACCCCGCCCCCATTACCTTTAGTGCCGGTTGGTGTGATACTTTGTTTCCAGTCTTTGTCCTTCCATTCCCAGCATGAAATATGGTCATTGCCTCCCTTATCTATAAGATAAGAAACAGAGAAATCATGAGCCCCGGCAATAGAAATGGCATGCCACACATGATAAGTATCATCACCTGCTTCGTCTAATAACATAGTTAGCCCCATATGAGCGGTGCCGGACTGGACAAAGAATGAACCTTCATAGGTATCATTACCTGATTTATCGTGAAGGATTCCTGTGCCATACCAGTAACCAGTTGCCTGTGCAAAGACACCACATTCATAATGGTCGTTTCCACCCAGGTCTTGGAGTATGCCTGTGCCACCACCCATAGAGTGTCCGCCGAAAATGTCGCCGCGTTGTCCCCATCCCACACCCTGGCAGAAACTATAGTTACGCAAATTATCGTGACCACCAGTTCCCGGATGGATAAGGTCATATGGTTCAGCCACATATTTATCATCACCATCTGTATCTATTAAAACACCATAACCACCGGTAAAACCAAATCCCTGACTGGTGTAATATGCATAATAGGAATCATTACCAGCGATTTTAACGAGATTAGCCACACCGAAAGAGGCGCTACCTTGCACTGAGGTATGTCCCTTAAAAGTATCGTTACCACCTCTGTCCCAAAGAATACCTACTCCGAAATAACACATTCCCTGAGCGTTATTTACTGCAGTGAATGTATCATCGCCGCCGTTATCAATCAGAAAGCCATAACCCATCACTCCTGCACCTTGAGAACACGGTGTTGTCTTATCGGAGACATAAGTATCGTTGCCTGACCAATCTATTATGGTTGAAATAGGATGCTCTAATTTATAAGAAGATGATGCAGCTCCTTTATAAGTATCATTTCCGGCAAGGTCTATGATGAGCAGATAATCTTCTCCTTGATAGGTATTGTCTTCGTTTTTACCATTGAAGCAAACCTTACCGAGTGGTGTATTGAACTCAATGAAAATATTGGAGAGATTGACAGGTTCTCCTTTATCGTTTTTGGGTTCTCTTAAGAATTTTTCTACTTCAGCAATGGCTTTCAGATTAAGACCGGCACCAGTATAAAGGTCATCGTAGTCTAATGCCTGTCCCAAGTCCCAGTTAACTACACTGCCACCCTCGAATTCATCTTCTGTAGTTTCGTCTTCAATAGTAAAATTACGGATTGCACAATCAAAGGCGTGTTGGACTTTTTCTCTGGGATAATGACGCAAAGCACGGTCACGATAGCGTTTAGCTTCTTTGGCTCCTAAAATTAATTTGGCAATCTGGATTTGTAATTCAT
>JAZDFP010000177.1:0-2260 GCA_043807745.1 Planctomycetota bacterium | reverse complement strand
ATAACATCGCCCTAAAGGCTTATCAAAAAGCAGGTTTTTATATCATTAATCAGGTGTTTGAAAGTAGTGGTCCATCTTATTATATGGCCAAATCCTTAAACTAAATCTATGATTCGGGGGACAGCATAATGAATTATTATTAACCTATTTAGAGATGTTTGGTATAAACGAGTAATCTCGTCCTGTAATTGTTAAACAACATCTGAACCACTTAAAATTAATAAGTATTCTTGATTTAAGGTATTTGGAAACAAAATAAATACTCAAGAGGGTAATAACTGATAAGTTTGTATTCTGAAATAATTGAGTTAAATCTCCATCAAGATAGAGTACCACCACTAAGATAATTCCGTTGCTTTCTTCGTGATATTACTACGCCGATTTCCTTAACCGATACGCCTTCAATAATCCGTCTGCAAATTCAATCCGCTCAATCGTTCCTTTAATTACTTTATCATTCTTATCCGGTTTGTCTCTTGGTCTATGGCAATACCTGTCATTTGGTACCCGTCCATCTAATGTCTCGTGTGGACGATATTCATTGTAATAAGTCAGGTAGTCCTTTAGTAGTTTATCCACTTTAGCCTTAGAGAAGAATAAGTATAGATTCAAAAGTTCATACTTGAGTGAACGAAAGTATCTTTCCACCTTGCTATTCCCATTGGCTTTGCTGATTCTGGCATAGCGATGATAAATATTCTGCCTCTCTACATATTCCCTGAAGTCATTTGCCGTGAACTGCGTTCCATAGTCGCTAATCAGATGTTTCGGCTTGCCATAGTGTTCAATTATCTGCCCGATATTTCTTATTACCCAGTTAGATGTAGGGTTAAAGGTAGTAGCCAACGTCATTACTTTTCTGGAATAATGGTCAAGAATTGCCAAGATATACAAAGGTCTAAAGAAAACATAAACCGTGGTTAGGTCAATACTCCAAATGTGATTTGGATATTTACCGTTGATTGCTCTCATCTTTATTCTTTCCTCTTTCTTCTTTGGCGTATGGTAATCAGGTTTAGGGGTGTTCAATATATTACGCACTGTAGAAGGCGAGACATATACTCCGATTTTCCATATTGCCAGGGCAATCTTCCATCTGCCCCAGTGTGGATTGTCTTTATGGATTTCCCAAATCAGCATAGCAATACTTACGGGCGTGCGGGTTGGCGCGTTATGATATTGCCGGATACGAGATGCGAGATTTGAGATACCAGATTGGAGTTGGTTAAGATAGTTCATCAGAGCGGTCTTGGAAATTGGTAGATACCGACTAATCTTCCGTAGAGAGATGTCAAATCTGAGTTTGAAATATATGATTTGTAGTTTCTTGCAGAGGCAGGGTTTCTTCTGCGTAACCCTATTTAACTCTGTTCTCATTACGCTATTGGCGAACTTCAATCGTCTTACTTCTTCACGGAGATAATGCAATTCCGATAGTGGATAGATTCGTTTGGTAATTGATGAAATTAATCTATTGTTTTTCCCTATAAGATGACTGATAATATAAAAAGCCCTGCCCGTCGCATAATCCAATAGATAAAGAAGGATAATAAAAACCTGTTTTATCATAAACCACATCCTTTCTATTGCATGCTATGAACGTTAACCTGTAGGCAATATATAAATACAGGATTTATCCAGTTTTACTTGAATATAGATTATTATTTTATTTATAAATAGAGGAACACTTCCCATCGGTTAGAATGGGTGATTTTAGTGTTGTAACCCCGACAAAAACTGTCGGGATAAGAGTCAGTACGTCACTGTGTTCCTACTGGCTCTAAGGAGTAATTATATGGCTTATAAATCATTCAAGGGTAAGTGGCAGGCGTTCGGTGATAAACCCATCATCAGCATTCTCTCTACCGGTCTGATTTGTTTTAACAAGGTCTGTTATGAAACCTTTGTAAAGCCCACTAACTGTAAATATGTGAAACTTTATCATGAGCCGGACTTGAGAAGTATTGCCTTTGAATTCCGCCCTGAGAAAAAAGGCGATTTCGTCCTTCCTGTCAATCTGACCAAGACCGGTTTCCTCGCCGTGGTCAATGGTAAGACATTCTTTAACCAGTTCGGAATTAAATACAATGAACAGAGCAGGTCTTTCCCGGTCCGCGAGACCATCATCTACGAGTCAACTCCGGGATATAAACGCAAGAGAATCGGGGTTAAAGGAATTGAGATTCGGCTTGATGAATATATTGCGGATTGACAAGAAAAATTAGCCACAGAGTCGCAGAGAACACAGAGGAGAAAATTA
>JAZDFP010000176.1:0-3841 GCA_043807745.1 Planctomycetota bacterium | reverse complement strand
ATTGAAATGTCCGTTTCTCCCAGATGAACGCCGTCTGCCTGACTCAATAAAGCAATATCAATCCTGTTATTAATAATAAATATCACATTCCCACCTGACCGGTCGCCAGGTCGGGCAGGTGTATGAAGAGTGATTTTTCTTGTATTTCTTGCAAGTCGGAGTAATTCTATATCTTCTAACTTCTCATTTCGTAACTGGATGGCATCAGCACCGCCTTTAATCAATTCAAGAATAATCTTCTCTACGGGGCGATTATCTACTCTCTCGGGAACCAAAACATAAAGTCTAATTTTATTAAGTAGTTGTTTAGGGTAAAGAAGGTAGGAAAATCTTTGCTCTAATTGATAAGCGTCAAACCTTAATTTTTCTATCTTTGTTGCCATAGCGGGTGATTGTATCTTCAGGTATTCCGTGATGGAACGTAATGCTTCTGAAAGACGTCTGAAATTAGATATAATTATCTCCGACAGATTCTTTTTTGTGCTGATAGTGTTTCTTCCGAAATCCATTTCAATATCGCGGGAGTATGATAAATTACAAGACAATATTGATAATGCCTTAAGTAAATTATGCCTGATAGAGCGGATTTGATTGTATAATATTGTATCTTCAAGAATAAAACGGGCATAATCCTCAATAACGCGTGTTGCTTCCCTAGCCCGGTTACTATTAACATCAATAATACGATAGTAAAGCATATAGCGTAGAGCAAAGAGCATAAAACATAGAATAAAAATACCTCTATGCTATACGCTCTATGCCTTGTATGATATTTTCCCCATCAGTAACTTCCATTTTTATCTTTAGATAATATACGGGAAGTTCGTCCGGTATTGTTATATTTTGCAATCTTAATGCATCTTTTTCTGTTGTGATAAATGCTTCTACCTTTTCATCTTTTACCTTATTAAATATAATAGATAAATCATTTGCGGAATAGTAGTAATGGTCCGGGAAAATAGAAAAACCTTTTACATTACATAACAAGTTAAGTGTTTTATGGAATTGATACGGATTGCCGATTCCACAAAATCCCCATACATTCTTATTCTTTATTTCTGATATTTCAACTATCTTATTAGGTGTCTGGTTGATTAACACCAGATAGTGTGGTTTATGGATTGTCTTGATAATCTTTTTATTATAACGGCTTAATTTTGATTCTAATTCTGATAATTGTTCCGAAATGACAAGGTCTGTATGAGTAATAACAAAGATATCAGCACGTTTAAGACTGGAAAGTGGTTCCCGTAAAATTCCCGCTGGTAAAACCCGTTCATTGCCAAATGGATTAGTGGCATCAATCAAGACCATATCTAAATCTCGTTTTAACCGGAGGTGTTGGAAGCCGTCATCAAGGATAATTATTTTTACCAGCAGAGTTTCTATAAGTTCTTTACCGGCTTTATAACGGTTAGGATTGGTTGCTCTAACAACGTTATCCGTAAGAGTGAAAGATTCGTCGTCCAAAATGTGGTTAGGGCTGCGGCCATAGCCGCGGCTGATAATACCCACTTTACCTTTTTGTGATAGTTTCTCAGATAGATACATAACAAAAGGCGTTTTTCCTGTGCCACCGACCGTTATATTACCTACGCTGATAACATAAGCAGATAATTTTATTCGTATTATAATGCCTATTTTATAGAAGAAGAGACGCAGTTTAATTACAACTAAGTAAAAACAAGAAAGTAGTCTTATCAATAACCTGATGATGCTCCAGATAAATCCCTTCTGATTCTGTTGCACTGCCCGAAACCATAATCTTGTAAGAAATAACATAATAAAACTATTTTACTGTGCCGATTATTTCTGTCAATTTAAATCTTATATCATCATAGAATTTAGTCCTGTAAATATTGACGATTTTCTTTATAAATATAAGAATTAATAGATATACATTATTAATCAGAAAGCAAGGAGAAGAAAAATGAAAGTATTAATATGTGACAAAATTGATAATACGGCTATAGAAAAGATGCGTAAGAATGGGTTAACCGTAGATGATAAAGCGGGTATTACACCGCAGGATTTGTTACAGATAGTGGGGGACTATGAAATTTTGGTAGTCCGTAGTGCTACCAAGGCGACAAAAGAAGTTATTGAAAAAGGAAAGAAGTTGAAATTGATTGTCCGCGGTGGCGTGGGTATGGATAACATTGATGCCGAAGCAGCCAAAAAGGCTAATATCCACGTGGAAAATACTCCTGAAGCATCATCAATTTCAGTGGCTGAATTGGCTATCGGAATGATGTTTGCATTAGCCAGGAAAACCACTATAGCAGACAGCACAATGAAACAGGGCAAATGGGAAAAAAAGAGATTAGAAGGAACAGAGTTGTATAAAAAGACCATTGGACTTATCGGTATCGGCCGCATCGGCTTTGAGGTGGCTAAAAGGGCAGGTGCATTAGGGATGACTGTTCTTGCCTATGACCCATATCTAAAAACGGTTCCGTCTCATATCGCTGATTTAGGCGTTAAAATGACGTCTTCATTAGATGAAATTTATAAGCAGAGCGATTATATCAGCATCCATACCCCGAAGACGCCTGAGACCAAGAATATGATTAACAAATCATCTATTGCTAAGATGAAAAAGACGGCATTTATTATCAACTGTGCCCGCGGCGGAATTATTAATGAACAGGATTTGGCTGAAGCACTGAAATCATGTACCATTGCCGGCGCGGCAATAGACGTATATGAAAAAGAACCCGTTACGCCTGATAACCCGCTTATCGGTGTCGGTGAAAAGATATTGCTTACCCCGCATTTAGGTGCATCTTCTGTTGAAGGACAGGGACGGGTGGGCGATGCGGTTGCTGAAAAACTTATTGCCTTTGCTAAAAATAGTTAAATGTCTGAACTTTTGATTAACACAAAACCGCTTGATGAAAATATCTGTCTGGTAGTGTTGAATGGCGTTTTGGACAATGAAACGGCTAAAACCCTATCAGAAACTTTTCACGATTTATTCGCCCGAAGAATCTGGAAATTCGTCGTGGATTTATCTGACTTGAATTATATGGGAAGCCCCGGCATCGGTTTATTCATCTCTTTTATTGATTCGTTAGAAGAACACAAAGGCACCATAGTTTTCATTTATCCCCAGCCGAATGTCAAAGAAGTCTTTAAAATATTCAAACTCTCTAATTTTTATAGCATTACCAGGAATTTAGATAGTGCTATCAAAGAATTAAGAGACTTAATCCATTGATTTAGAAAGGAGTATTGTAGAATGACAACCGAGATATTACCGTTTCTGGGAATATTGTATAACAAATCTAAAATCAAAGATTACGGGTTAGTGCTGACCCAGCCATACGATAAAATCACTCCTGAAATGCAGAATAGCTACTACAAGAAACATCCTTATAATTTAGTCCGCATTACCAAAGGTAAAGACTTCAAGAGCGATAAGGAACGTAATAATAAATACAGCCGTGCCGGTGAATGTCTTGAAGAGTGGCTAAGAAAGAATATATTGGTTCAGGATACCAAAAGGGCTATTTATGCCTATCATCAGGAATATCATTCACCTATTAAAGGTGCTTCATCGCGGGAAATATCGGAAGCGAACCCTTCGGGACGTCCCTGTGCCATAGGCAGATCCGCCTCCGGCGGACAAGTAAGAAAAGGTTTTATTGCCCTGATGCGTTTGAAGGATTTCGGCAGGGGTGTTCATCCTCATGAAAGGACATTGCTTAAACCCAAACAGGATAGATTGAGTCAGATGCGGGCTACCGGCGGTTCCACCGGACAGATATTTATGCTCTATTCCGACCCGAAATTAATCATCAATTCCGCTATAAATAAGATTACCGCTTACAGAAAACCT
>JAZDFP010000175.1:0-6080 GCA_043807745.1 Planctomycetota bacterium | reverse complement strand
AATCTCACCGCTTCTTTGATTGGTCGGATAGAATCCTAAAATTTGTCCATCAACTAAATCTGGGTCATTAGCCGAATCCCCGTTATATTGTCCTTGCAGAACTATAACTCCCGCAACCTTAAAACCTAATTTAGGTATCGTAACCGCACCATTCTGTATCTTTTCCGTTGACACACTGTCTACTGCCAACTGACTACTGCCTACTGCGTTAGCCGCAATCTTTTCCGCCGTCACACTGTCTACTGCCAACTGACTACTACCTACTGCGTTAGCCGCTATTTCATCTGTTGCAACCGGCGGAGTCAGCGGTCTTGATACCCCACCCGGAGCAACCCACTCAAACCTTTCCTGTGCCTGATTGTAAGAGGGGACTTCACCGTTAGCAGGACTATCAACTGCCCGGATATGTCTTGGCTCAACCGAACCGTCAATTATTTCCAGATAACCTACTGAATTGGATGCTAATTTGGCTTTGGTCACTGCGCTATCCTTTAGTTTCAGTGACGAGATTGAACCTTCCCGTATCTTATCTTCGGTCACCTCTCTATCGCCGATTTTGGTTGTGGTAACTGCTCCATCCTGAATCTTCGGAGTTGTAACCGCATTATCAGGTAGAGGAGTCAGAGTCACATCGCTACCTAACTTGGCAAGAGTTACTGCTCCGTCAGCCAGGTCATTGGTTTGAACCTGTCCCGCGCCTATATCTGCTCCGGTAATAGTTTCATCCTTAATCTTGCGTGATGTTATTGCATCATCCGCAATCTTTTCCTCGGTCACCGCACCGGGGACTATTGCAGGTGTAGTCACCTGCCCGTCAAAATATCTTGGTCTGTATGTCATAAAATTATTCACTTTCTGTCATTGCGAGGAGTATAACGACGAAGCAATCTAATTGGGATTGTCACGCCCTACGGGTTCGCAATGACATCTTAATAATGTGTTAATGTAAAGCGTGGTCGGGGGACGCTGCAGACATCCCCACTCGCGCAACTACCCTACGGTGTAGTTAAACCGATCTGTATCCACAGATAAAGTCTATTGGTTTCAGAGTCTATTGCCCATACGCAGAAGCACTTGTCATTTGCCGGAGTAGTCACAAACACGTCGCACTTTGCCGGGTCTCGTAACCCGTTCAAAAGGTCGGTATTTGTGCTGTTCTCGGCAGTGACGGCAGAAGGTTGCAGTTGCTGGTTGATAATCATCATCCCGCCCTGGATAATCCTCTGCTGGACTGCGGCTTTCAGCGCAACACGCTGGTATATCTTGGCAATGTCATAAGGCATGCCATCAGCATAGTCATCAGCATGTATCCAATCACCTGCCCGTTTGTCGCCGACCAGATAGAAGGCAGCAATCGGAGCAACACCGCGTCCGCGGATTTTGTTACCGGTCAGCCTCAGCACCCCTTCACCTACCCTGATTGCCCATATATCCTTGGATGCATCCACCTTCTCCTTGAACTCCTTGGCAACAACTCCATCAGGTGACGTGGCAAACGCCTTATTGATTTTGTCGTTCCACCTGTTAAAGGCAGTGGTGATATTTGTGGAATGGGTGCCTCTGATTGCCTCAGCCGAGCGGTCGCTCTTGGAGATAAAACCTGTTGGCACATAAGGCGCATAACCTTCTGTAGATGGACCAGCCAATCGGTGTATGAAAGTCTCGTCATCAGGTATCTTTGCCTGACGGCGGTCATTCATCGTCTCAGCCGCATTCTTCAAGCCGTTTGCCCAACGGTCCGGCATATCTCCGGTAACCTCTGCGTTTTCAGGAACGTAGAGTTTCACCTCAAATTTCTTATTAAACATATTTTCTCACCCCCTTCTTACTCGCTGTTAATCCGTCAGGATGTTACAGCGAGTTAGACCCGCCGTAGGCGGGTTATCACTGTAACCCCTATAGTTATTAGCGAGATTTATGTTCAACGGTTAGATTCTCGTGCGCATCAAGAACCTTGCCGATTTGACTATTTGAAACCACGAATGGACACGAATCCACACGAATAATTTAGTGTTCATTCGTGTTAATTAGTGGTTCCAAGAATTTGTATATTTCATTTATTGGTACTATTCCTGCCATCGTTGTTATTAACTGACCATCATATACCTTAACCCATACTGCTATCCCAATAACCTGATAGGTGTATTTATCATAAACAGGTCCGCCTGAGTTTCCCGGTAATACCGGTGAAGATACTTCCCAATGGTCTTTATCTACAACGGTGATAATACCGTTTGAAGGACGAGGCGAAAGCCCCAGAGAACAACCCACCGTGTATATAGGCGTGAAGATATAAGGTGTGTAGTCCTTCGGGGCGAGGCAAGCAGCGTAGAGCGTAGGGCGTAGAGCGTTTAGTCCCGTCGAGGCAGGATACTCTATGCTCAATAACGCCAAGTCTTTTACAGTATCGGTTATTACTACTGTGCCGGTAATGATTGTGGAATCATATAATTCTACATTAACTACACTCTGGTCATCTACTACGTGACAAGCAGTTAATATTGCTATTTGCTCAACGCTAATCGCTCTACGCTCTACGCTAATCACCACGCCTGAACCCACTCCACTGGACGAACTAATCCTTACCGTCGAATACAGCATCTTCTCATATTCCTCTTGATATGGATTTATCTGCTTATCCTGTGCCTTAAATACAATCTCTATTCCTTTTTCTTCTCTCTGTGCGCTCGGTGTCTCTGTGGCAAAGATTAATACCAAAACCAATAACATTACCCGTTTCATATTTATACCCCCCTCATTTCTTCCAATCTGTGAAATCTGTGGCTCTAATCGTATATCGCATCCAGCCATTCGTAATAGAACTCCGGATCCCAGAGGAATATCTCCATATATTCAAACTGACTACGTTCAATGTGTCGTCTATCAGACGGGGTCAGGACCTTCTCAGAGCCGTGTCTTGCCTCAGGTAGGTTCCACATCTTCCGTTTGGGGAACTTGCTCCGGTAGCAGTATTTACACAGATGAAGCACCCGGCAGGTCATTGACTCCAAACTCTTACCCTGTGGCACATAATCCCGGCACAGGTATTCCTTGCATTTCTCTCTCGTTCTCATATTCATAACCTCACTTTAGAGGGTCTTTTTAACGCTTAACGCCTGACGCATAACGCATCACGCCTTTCCTTCCCTCCAATATATTAAGTCCTGAGAAGTCAAAAGGTAAGCCGGGTATTTTGGATTTTTAGTGAAATATTTATAGCCACCGATTACACAGATTATGTCCTTTGTGTCCGCAGTTTATCCTGTAAGGATGTCTTTGTGGTGAATAGTTTCTTGACCCCGTTAGAAATGGTTGGCATATTAACAACGATAAATTACTTGACTTTATGGAATAAGAGGATATAATCTGGTATGATGAAAAGAGAACTCACTCACTCACTCACTCACTCACTCACTCACATAGGCGCCAGCCGGTGGTCTGGGGCTGTCTAATCCTGTTAGGTCTATTTCTTATTATCCTGCCGGCTTGCGGTAAAACCCAAGCTGAGACACCGCCTGCTTCTTCCTCTAAACCAACAGCCCCTCAATATCCTGTAAAAGACCTAAAGGGATACATAGCGTGTAAGGTCTCGCGGGTAGTGGATGGCGACACGGTTGATATTATATTTAATAATAATGATATAAGGATTCGGCTGATTGGCGTTGACACGCCTGAAACAGTCCATCCCAAAAAGCCGGTTGAGGCATACGGTAAAGAGGCGAGCAATTTCCTGAACAATCTCCTCAAGGGTGAAGAAGTATATCTTGAGTATGAAACCGTAAATCCGGAATATGATAAATATGGTCGGCTCTTAGCATATCTCTATCGGGTGCCTGATGGGTTATTTGTTAATTTAGAGATTATAAGACAGGGCTATGGTCACGCCTATACAAAATATCCTTTCAAATATATGGAATTATTCCTCGCCTATGAAAAACGGGCAAGGGAGAATGAAAAAGGGCTCTGGGCTCAGGATTTAGAACAAAAGCCAGACACGGTTATTCCGCCTCCAGCGACACAACCGCCGACAACAAAAGAAGGCCCCAAAAGCACTGACGAAAGCACAACGGTTTATGTTACAAGGACAGGAACTAAATATCACCGTGCTGATTGTAAATATCTATCTAAGTCAAAGATACCTATATCGCTTAAGGAAGCGAAAACTAAATATCAACCTTGCTCTGTTTGTAATCCACCCGAATAAGGAGGTAAAGTTATGAAGAAATTATTGGTTTGTCTATGTTTGTTATTTGTTGTAATCCTTATAGAATGTGATAATAGCAGTCAAGCCCCCTCTCCATATTTTACACCAGATGACCCTCGTTCAAAACAATATACTCCGAAAGAACAAACTCCTAAAGAAGTTACTGTATATATTACACGTACCGGTAAGAAATATCATAGGATAACGTGTCGCTATCTATCCAAAAGTTGTATTCCTATTGAATTAAATAGTGCCAAAAGTAGAGGATATACGCCTTGTTCTGTCTGCGCACCACCGATAGGATTATTGCCTTCACAAAGTGATACTAAAACTGCTCAAAAAGAAACAGACTCAAATCCCTTTAGAAAATATAGAATTACTCAAAATGATACAAAAGAATTACTGGTTCTTGAGACAGTTGATTGTCCCGAATGTCATGGTAAAAAATACGCTACTTGTTCCTACTGTCAAGGAAATGACCTAACTAAACAGACTTGTGAGTATTGCAATGGACAAGATTTAACCAAGCAAATATGTGAATATTGTAATGGAAGAGATTTAACAAGACAGACATGTGATTATTGCAACGGGATGGATTTAACCAAACAAACATGTGATTACTGCAACGGTTCCGGTAAAAGTAGTAATGGTAATATTTGCTGGAAATGTAACGGAACAAGACACAAGAACATTTGCTGGAAATGCAATGGAACAGGTCATAAGAACATTTGCTGGAAATGCAATGGGACAGGTCATAAGAACATTTGCTGGGAATGTAATGGAACAGGATACAAGAACATATGTTGGAAATGTAATGGCAGTTCATTTAAACAATGTTCAACATGTTTAGGGGAAGGATTAGTCCTTTCGTTATCAAATAATGTAGATAAATCAAAAATACCATCTATAGCAGAAAATATTTCATATTATGGGGAATTAAATGAATCCGGAATACCCAAAACTGTCTATGTGCGAGGATATTATAAAAAAGATGGAACTTATGTGGGCTCATATTATAGAGCACCACCAACCTCAAATTATAGTAGCAAAAATACCCCAACATATACTCCTTCAGTAGCCGAAAATAACAGTTATTACGGAGAGCCAAGTAAAACCACAGGCAGACCTAAGACAGTACATGTGGACGGATATTATCGTAAAGACGGAACTTATGTAAAAGGGCATTATAGAAGTACTCCAAGTCGTAAGAAATAATAGGATATATTATATGAAGAATAAATGGGTTATAATCATTGTTGCTATAATATGTTTAGTAATAGGGTTAATCATAGGGAAAAACATTTCTTCATCCAATCAAAGAAGCAAACCATTCAATTCATCCTTCAGATATATTCCATCTTATACCCCAAGTTATAGGCATGATAACGATAATGAAGAGAGAGTATCTGAATTGGAAAACCAGCGAGAAGAAGCATTATCGAAAATACAAAATATGCGTTCTAAACTTGAAGACGCACGTGATACCGCAGAAGAAATAGAACGAAAAGCACGTATGAAATATTATGAAACTGGGTCATATGAAGACTTAAGAAGAAAAAGAGAGGCACAAGATCAATTGGACAATATTGAAGATTCAATTAATGAATTAGACGATACCGAATCTGAACTTGATGATTAGAACTTACAACGAGTAAATATAGAAAACAAGAACAACTAATTGAGGATTAAAGAAAGGAGAATAAAAATGAAATTAGTAAAAGCACGTGTTCAAAACTATCGTTCCATCAGGTTTTGTCTTAATTGTCATAAATGGTTTGTTTTTCAAGCCAAATGTATTATTAATTTGGCCCTTTATGAAAATTCCTGAATTATCCCCCAACATTACTCTAAATAAATCTTGAGTTACAGGTGTATT
>JAZDFP010000174.1:0-5479 GCA_043807745.1 Planctomycetota bacterium | reverse complement strand
CCTCAGGGTGATTGAGGAAGGAACCTTCATACCGGTTGGCGGAACAGAAACCCGAAAGGTAGATGTTAGAATCATCAGTGCCACCAACAAGAACCTTAAGGAACTAGTCAATCAAGGCAGATTCCGTGAAGACCTTTATTATAGATTGAATGTCATCAGGATTACGCTTCCTCCATTAAGGGAACGCAAAGAGGATATTCCGCTTCTTATAGAGCATTTTCTTAAGACTTTACCATGTGCCACTGAGAAAAAGATAGAAAGTATCAAACCGGAGGCGATGAAAGTTATTATGGATTATCACTGGCCCGGTAATGTCAGGGAATTACAAAATGTCCTGGAACGGGCAATAGCGTTAACCAATTCAAACTATCTCGCATTTGATGATTTACCAGAGGAAATTAAGCAGAGGGAAAAACTACCGTTATCCAATAGGTTTGATATTCTCAAACCCTTTGAGGAAGTTAAAAAAGAGTATATTATACGATTGCTCACTGAAACCAAAGGTAATATAACAGAAGCTGTTCGTCTCTCTGGCCTGAGTTCCGCAGGATTTTATAAACTGCTCAAGACATACGGTATCAGTCCCCATACCTTTAGATGATAATTCTTATCCTTGTATAAATTTTCTTCTACTAATTAGAAATATTCCATAAAGTAGAGACTGTTTAGTGTTACTAACCACTTCTACCAAAAAATCAATTCTCTCGTAACATCATTATATTACAACAGGTTATAGACAAAATTATACGAAATTGCTATTTTTCATCTATCTGGCACACCAATTGCTATCTAATTAACTATAAGGTCCCTCGTGGAGCAAGCAAAGAAATTCGGGGGACAATACTGAATTGTAATAAATAAGAAAGTGGCGCCATTAGCCCAGTGGGTTCGGCGCCAGAGGAGGTGTTATATGAAAAACCGTTTGTATTATATAGTAGCGGTCTCGTCCTTGGTGGCGTTCGTAACTTTTTTAACTTATGGTTGCGGTGGCAGTAGCAGTGGCGGTAGTAGCGGTGGAAGTAGTGAGACTGTAAGCACGCCCAATACTCCAACCGGCACAACCGCCGGCACTACGGGCACAAGTTATAGTTATTCTACCGGTGGCGCATCGTCCGGTTTAGGGCATACCATACAATACCAGTTTGACTGGAAAGGTGATGGGACAGTCCTGTCTGCCTGGGGCTCGGCATCTCAATCAAAATCCTGGTCTCCTGCCGGAGGAACGTTCTCAATCAGGGCAAGAGCCAGATGCTCCACGCATACATCTATTGTCTCAGGATGGTCCTCAGGACTATCGGTAATCATTTCTGATATAACACCACCTACTGTATCCTTAGTCAATCCTTTAAATAATTCAACCGGTGTTTTGGTATCCGGCAATATTTCAGTAACATTCAGTGAGGCGATGAATCAAGCAACGGCACAAGGCGCTTTTTCTATCTCGCCTTCTGTGGCTGGCGCATTTTCCTGGAACGGTAGTTCAATGACCTTTGACCCGACCAACAATCTCGATTACACTCTTTATACCTGCACCGTAAGTACCGCGGCAGAAGATTTGGCTGGTAACAACATCACAAGCCAGTATCAATGGGGTTTTGCCCCCGTCGATAATACAACACCGCCAACTGTATTATCAGTCAGTCCTTTAAATAATTCAACCGGTGTTCCGGCATCCACCAATATTTCAGTAACATTCAGTGAGGCGATGAATCAAGCAACGGCACAGGACGCCTTTTCAATCTCGCCTTCTGTGGCTGGCGCATTTTCCTGGAGCAGTAATACAATGACCTTTAATCCGACCGGTTACCTCGCTTTTAACACTCTTTATACCTGCACCGTAAGTATTGCGGCAGAAGATTTGGCTGGTAACAATATGGCAAACCAGTATCAATGGAGTTTTACTACGGCTGCGCCTGATATAATAGCAGCTACTGTACTATCAGTTAGTCCTCCAAATAATTCAAATCCTGTTCCGGTATCCACCGATATTACAGTAACATTCAGTGAGGCAATGAATCAAGCAACGGCACAGGGCGCTTTTTCTATCTCGCCTGCTGCGGAAGGCGCATTTTCCTGGAGCAGTACAATTGAGGCAGATCCGCCTCTGGCGGAGAATACCGTGATCTTTAACCCGACCGGCAATCTCGCTTATAACACTCTTTATACCTGCACCGTAAGCACTGCGGCAGAAGATTTGGCTGGTAACAATATGGCAAGCCAGTATCAATGGAGTTTTACTACGGCTGCGCCTGATACAACACGACCAACTGTATTATCAGTCAGTCCTAATTCAGACGGTGTTTCAGTATCCACCAATATTTCAGTAACATTCAGTGAACCGATGAGCCAAACCACGGTACAGGGCGCCTTTTCAATCTCGCCTACTGTGGCTGGCGCATTTTTCTGGAACGTTAATGGTGATACAATGATCTTTGACCCAACCAACAATCTCGCTGGCACTATTTATACTTGCACCATAAGTACTGCGGCAGAAGATTTGGCTGGTGACAACATGGCAAGCCAGTATCAATGGGGTTTTGCCACCGTCGTTCTGCCGGATACAACACCGCCAACTGTATTATCAGTTAGTCCTCCAAATAATTCATATCCTGTTCCGGTATCCACCGATATTACAGTAACATTCAGTGAGGCAATGAATCAAGCAACGGCACAGGGCGCCTTTTCAATCTCGCCTACTGCGGTTGGTGCATTTTCCTGGAGCAGTAGTAATACAATGACCTTTAACCCGACCGGCAATCTCGCTGCTAACACTATTTATACCTGCGGCGTAAGTCCTGCAGCAGAAGATTTGGCTGGTAACAACATCACAAGCCAGTATCAATGGAGTTTTGAAACCGGTCCTCCCCCTCCGTCCACGGCCGTGGATAACTATTGCTGGGTGGCAAATAATGGTTCTAATAATGTCACCCGCATCCTGAAATCAAATTCTGCCATCACGACCACGATTACGGTGGGAACTTGGCCCACTGGAGTCGCGGTTGACGAGACCTATTGCTGGGTGGCAAATGAGGGTGGTGGTGTTACTCGCATCCTGAAGGCAGATTTAAGCACGGCTCTGATTGATGCGGGATATAGCCCCCGTGGAGTCGCGGTTGACGAGACCTATTGCTGGGTGGCAAATGCGAGTTCTAATAATGTCACCCGCATCACTAAGTCCACTTTAGCCACGACCACGATTACGGTGATATCTGCTCCCCGTGGAGTCGCGGTTGACGAGACCTATTGCTGGGTGGCAAATAGCTATTATAATAATGTCACCCGCATTATAAAGTCCACTTTAGCCACGACCACGATTACGGTGGGAACTTGGCCCATAGGAGTCGCGGTTGACAAGACTTATTGCTGGGTGTCAAATAATGGTTCTGCTAATGTCACCCGTATTGTGAAGTCCACTTTAGCCACGACCACTATTGCGGTGGGAACTGCCTCCTTAGGAGTCGCGGTTGACGAGACCTATTGCTGGGTGGCAAATGAAACTTCTAATAATGTCACCCGTATTGTGAAGTCCACTTTAGCCACGACCACTATTGTGGTGGGAAGTAGCCCCCAAGGAGTCGCGGTTGACGCGACCTATTGCTGGGTAACAAATGTGGGTTCTAATGTCACCCGCATTGTGAAGTCCACTTTAGCCACGACCACGATTAGGGTGGGAAGTGCTCCCTATTCGCTGGGCGATATGACCGGCTATGCATACGATAATTATTCCCGGGTTCCGTAAACAATATCCCGATAGACTTTGTCGTGATGATAACTATGCGAGAGTACCATAGGAAGCAAAGAACATAGAGTATCTCTACTCTATGCTCTAAGTCCCCACTGGGGGCTATGCCTATGATAATTATTCCCGGGTGCCATGAAACAATAAAATATTAACCACAAAGGCACTAAGAACACAAAGAATTTAACACGAATGACACGAATAAAACGAATGTTACGAATAGGATAAAATTTATTAGTGTGATTTGCTCCATTCGTGCTATTCGTGTTCCTCTTTTTCGTGAACTTTGTGTCTTGGTGGTAGAAGAAAGAAGAAAGGAATATGAAAAAACTGGTATTTATAATACGACGAGCAAATAAAGGAGATTTAGATTCAATTGTGTTTCTTTCTGCGCAAGCCGCAAAACTGATGCACCAAATTAGCCCTGCTGGCTTTGGGAAACCACTCGCAGAGCCTGTGAATATAAAGAAAGAGAAAAAGTGGTATCATCAAGCAATAAAAGATAAGGGAAAAGTTATATTCGTGGCCGAGAAAAATGGAAAAATCATAGGTTATCTGATGGGCATAATAGAAAAGTATCCTGATGATTTATTAGATGCACCATATTTAACTTTACAATATCTTTGCGTAGATGAAAAATATAGACGCTCAGGAGTCGGCAAGGCATTGATGCAAGAAATAGAAAAGTGGACATCTCAACAAGGTCTATCTACTCTTGAACTGATAGTTTATAATAACAACCAACCCGCAAAGGCATTCTACAAAAAATTACGTTACTTGCCATTGGAAATTCGTATGGCAAAGAAGATAAGCAAATTCCGGTTTAAGATTAAGGGTTGAGCGGGTTGAGTGACACACGCCACGCCTGTCCCGATGAACATCTGGGGCGGGAATGTGTTGATTTAGGCTGGATAGAAGGAATGGTTTTCTGAAAATAGTGTAATTCGGGGGACGCCATACCGAATTAATTGAGATGTCCCCGGATTTTACAACAAAGAAAGAAGAAGGGAATATGAAAAAACTGGTATTTATAATGACGGGGGTGGTTGTTTTATTAATCTTAGGTCTGGTAATATATAATAAAGCGTTTAAGTTTAAATTAACCATATCTATTCCTGCTGATAAACCTAAGGTAAGTAAGCAAATCCAAGTTCAACCAACGGGAATAAAACCCGGGATATCTCCATCTTCAACTGCAACAACCACATCATCTGCTAAGATTACTCAACCACCTTCTGAACAAGCACCTAAAACCGCTTCAGTAGAATCAGGAAGTTCTCCTAATGCACTAATTTCAAAAATAGAAGAATGGAGGAAAAAATATCCTGATTTATTTAAGGAATATCCCGAACTTGAAGGACTATTAAGAAACATGGAAGCCCAGAAAGCAATAGATTTGTTATTACAAAGTCGCTTTGCAGGAACGGCCGTAGAGATAATTATATATTCATTAAATTCTTTATCTGGACTCGTTGATTTTGGACTCGTTTATTTGGACACACTTCAGATTCTTAAAACAAAGGTGTCCAAAGATGATATCCCGGGAATAATCAAGTTATTATCAGATTCAGATGCAGGTGTGCGTGCAAACGTAATTGGTGCACTTGGACTATTACAAGTCAAAAAGGCTATCCCAGAGGCAATTAGATTATTATCAGATTCAGATGCAGGTGTGCGTAGAAGCGCAATGTATGCACTCGGGAACTTACAAGCCAAAGAAGTTATCCCGGAGATAATCAA
>JAZDFP010000173.1:0-3958 GCA_043807745.1 Planctomycetota bacterium | reverse complement strand
GTAATTTCTTAGTCAAATATCCTGAGATAAACATAATGTATTCAAAGATGATGGAAGTCAGCAAGGCTTTAGCATCATCTACAGAGCAACATCTTAAGAAAGACAGCCGGAAATTAGCAGACGCCAGACGCGAACTTTATCAAGGTCAGGGCAATTGTGCCTATTGGCATGGTGTCTTCGGCGGATTTTATCTCCCCCACCTCAGGCATGCTGTTTATCATCATCTTATAACGGCTGAAGAAATTATCTCTAAATTAGAAACATCTCACCCACTGGGTCAAAAGCAAACCAAAAATATTATAGACAAGAGTGATTTTGATTATGACGGATATCCTGAATTACGCTATTCCAACAAGATTATTAATTGTTATTTTAAGCCATCTCAAGGAGCGGCTCTTTACGAGATGGATATCATCCCTAAAAAGTTCAATCCTTTAGCCACGCTCAGACGCAAACAGGAATCTTATCACCAGAAAATACTTCAAGCACAGGGTAAAAATTCCGTTACTAATGTCGCAACCATACATGATATTGTTGTATCTAAAGTGGCTGGCTTAGAAAACCTGCTCTACTATGATAAGTATCCGCGTCAGAGTCTGCTTGACCATTTCCTGAATAAAAATACACCTTTGAAGAGTTTTGCCTGTTGTAATTATGATGAAGAAGAAGATTTCTTACTCAATGCATACCAAATATCCGTTCTTAATAACAATACCACTGTTCAATTCCATAGAGATGGCTATCTTAAAAAACCCGAAAAGATATATCCATTAAGAGTAACCAAAAATATATCATTTGACTCACCTAACAATCAAACCATTTTGATAGATTATGAAATTATAAATACCGGCTCGGATTATTTTGAAACTATCTTTGCCCCGGAATTTAACCTGTCAATGTTAGCCGGTAATGCACACGACAGATTTTATTATGACAGTAAAACCAATCTGGGACCGCTTATTACAGAAGGCGAATCAGGTAATGAAAAAATATTCGGAATCAAGGACTTATTCCAAAAAATAGATATCGGTTTTAAATTGACTAAACCTGCTTCAATATGGTATTTCCCTGTGCAGACCGTTTCCCAGTCAGAAAGCGGATTTGAACTTGTTTATCAATCATCCGTGATTCTGCCGCGCTGGGAAATAAAACTACATCCCCAAGAAAAATGGACTGTGCGTATCGGTAAAATAATTAAATTCTTATAGTTCGGCAAGCTCACCATTAGGCTTAATCCCGAGCCTGTCGAAAAAATGAATAGTATGGAAAATACACACGCAGAACCTGACCATAATGGTATCTATCTTGATTATGGTCCCCCACTACCAGATTCATACCATCAGGATATTATTGTAGCACTGATTCGTGACCCTGAATGTATCTTTTGCTATTGGGAACTCTCTGGAACAGCCGTAACGACTATCTTAAAAGATAAAATAGAATCCGCTCTCAAATGGATATTGAGGGTTCACAACCTATCACAAAAATCCTTTAATGATATTGATATCTCAATACCGCAAAACTATTCCAATATCCAGGGTAATTACTATCTTACTGTATTACCGGATACGCAATACCAATTAGAATTTGGTGTTTTTACAGTTGACAACGAATTTATTTCGTTAATAAAATCAAATATAGTAACGACGCCGAGACGTAATAAGGCACCTATGACTGATACAACATCTATATCACGAATGGAAAAATACGAATGAACTCACGAATGGTCGCGAACAAAAAGATTATTGAACCGCAATTAAGTTACAAAATTATGGGGATATTATTTGGCGTACACGCTACTCTGGGAAATCGCTATCAAGAGAAATATTATCAACGCGCAGTTGAAGTCGCTTTTGATAGAGCTAATATAAGATATAAGAAACAAATTTCTGTGGGTTTATCCTACGCGGGTAAAAATATTGGCAAGTATATTTTAGATTTTATTATTGAGAATAAAATTGTTGTTGAACTCAAAACGGTTCCATCATTTAGTAAAGAAGATATCAGACAAGTTCTTGGGTATTTAAAATCAACAGGATTGTCTTTGGGAATCTTAGCAAATTTTTCATCACCAAGGTTAACATATAAGCGAATCCTCAATCCCGAGGCTATTCGTGAGAATTCGTGATGAAATTCGTGATATATTCGAGATTATGAAAATAGACGATAAACTTATAGAACACCTTTGTTCATTGGCACGGCTTTCCCTATCCCCTCAAGACAAAGAATCATTAAAACAAGACCTGTCAAAGATATTCTCTTATGTGGACAGTCTGAAGGAAATAGACGTAACTAATATTGAACCATTAATACATTATTTGGATGACCCAGTGGGCGAAAAATACTCAAATATTTGGCGTGATGATAAGGCACATCAAAATTCATTACCACCTGATAAAGCACTCCGGAATGCACCAAAACGGAAAGGTAATTTCTTTGAGGTGCCAAGGGTTATAGAATAATTATATGGAACAAATTAAATTAAATGCAGAGGTCTGGGAAAAAGTCCTTACTTCTTCTTTATTCCAGCAAACAATCATTCTATTTAAACAGATATTTAAAAGGAATATGGGAATTGGTGATTTTGATACTCTGGGTATTACACGCGAGGAGGTGGAGCGCATTCGGGGACCTTATGAACTTATTCCTTTTCTCTTTTGTTAACTTATTTATAAAACAGAGGAAGGGAAACGACGATGTGTAGAATTAGGAAAACAAGTATCCAACCGACTTTCAACCACTCTTAAAACTGATATTTGCACCTGTTATGCGGGTTTAATTGAAGTGGTTATTCCAATAATTGTTCATGGTAAATATTGTGGTTGTATTGGTCTAAGTGGTGGACTACTTCTTCATAAACCTAACGAGACCGAATGGCAAGAAATTGCCGAACGGGTAAAGGACACAGGCGTAGATTTAGAACAATTGAAAAAGGCATACTTTGATATTACCCCTATATCTAATGAACTCTTTGAAGTAATGCTCAAACTTACAAATGTGATTGTAGAAGAGGTTGTCAAGACTGTAATAGAAACTGAGGAACATACAAAGCGGATTAGCGAATTAGAAAAGGCACTTTATGAGAAATACCAGTTTGCTAATATTATCGGTAGAAGTAAACCAATGCGTGAGGTTTATAAACTTTTAGATAAAGCCATCACGGTGAATTATCCGGTAGTGATTCAGGGTGAGACCGGAACCGGTAAGGAATTAGTCGCAAGGGCAATCCACTACAATAGCCCTCGCAAGGATAAACCATTTATTACCCAGAATTGCGCCTCACTCAGTGAAACGCTTTTAGAATCAGAACTATTCGGTCATATTAAAGGTGCCTTTACCGGAGCAATTAGTGATAAACAGGGGCTCTTTGAACAATCTAATCACGGAACGTTCTTCCTTGATGAAATTGGTGATATGAGTCTGGGTATGCAGTCTAAACTGCTTCGGGTAATTGAAGACGGTGAAATCAGACGCGTTGGTGATGACAAAATTATCAAGGTTGATGTTCGTATTATTTCAGCCACTAATAAAGACCTTAAGGTTTTGATACAACAGGACAAATTCAGGGAAGACCTTTACTATAGACTTCAGGGTTTTAATATCCACCTGCCACCGTTACGTGAAAGAAAAGAGGATATTCCTCTGTTAATTAATCATTTCTCAAGAACTATTCAACAGGATAAAGGCAAGAAATTAGAGATAGACAATGAGGCATTAAGACTATTAATGGATTATGACTGGCCCGGTAATGTCAGGGAATTAAATAGTGAAATCCAACGTGTCGTAACATTGGCTGAAAAAATCATCACTCCTGACTTACTTTCTCAGGAGATAAAAAATCCTATAAGTAAAACTACATCCAGTCCACCGTTCCGAAGAAATTCTTTCGAAATGGCACCCGACGGGATATGGAAGGATTTTAAAGGGAATGGTCTTGAAGAGATAATGGACAACATAG
>JAZDFP010000172.1:0-4961 GCA_043807745.1 Planctomycetota bacterium | reverse complement strand
CGGCTGTATAACCTATGGTCTGACTGGGATGATTAGAAATATAATCAACCGGCGTTACTCTTATACTATCAAAGGCGCAATTACCGCCATTACCGACTTTAAAGGTCCAGGAAAAATCACTATTACCATCATTTAATTGATAACCATCTGTATTAGTTATAGATCTGTTTACAGTCACTCGATAAGTTGCTCCCGCAGTCAAACCACTATTGTTCAAAGTGATTGTATTACTGGGCACACCAAGTACGGCTGTAGTTATATTATTACCCGGATTAGCTGTATCTTCAACAAAATAATTGGCTACATTCCTATTATTAGCGTTATCAGCCACATCTGTATTAAATGTTATCTGAACAACCGCATTAGCACAGGAATCACTGCAATTCGGCTGATAGTCGACAACTTCTAACACCGGCGCTTGTACTGTTGACCACGCTATATCAGTAATAGGATTGCCCGTATTGGGATCAATAAAGTCGGGCATCTGTACTTGAATCTCAACATAATTCGGATTTAGATTCTCAGTAGCTTCCAAGCCTGTAAAGTTTGTCGTGCCCATTGGCGTCCTGTTGTTGGCCAAGGTATCAATGGCTGGAGTATTAATATGTATCTGCGTTGGAGTAGGATCTGAAGCAATAGTCCAGCTCCAATTATAATCACCGCCACATGGATTACAATGAATATCTGCTGACAGGGCACTAAAATTTCTTATCTGACCCACATAAACATTAGCTTGCGGCTGATCTGGTGAAATATTTACAATAGCCGGCACACAGGCATTAGCCGCCGCTCTGGTTTTAAAAGTCCACAGCGGTGCTGGTCCGTTTGGCCAAATATCCCCACCAACTGCCGCTTTAAATCCTAAGCCACTCTGACCCAGTTCAACACTATACCATCTGTCAGGTTGCAGATCACTGTCAGGAACAAACATTATGCCCTCATGTTCAGAATTGTGATCTATAATACTAAACTGCCCTGAAATTTGATTGGCACCGGGATAAACACTGGCATCACAGGTTAGATTCGGCCCTTGGCCAGACGGGCATTCCCAAACTATAAAATTATTTGGATCTATCAAAGTGCTATCATCTACATTGCGGGTAAAATTAATCCATAAATTTGAATCTACATAAGCTGTCGTAGAATCTTGAGCAGTACCAGCCGCATCAGCCATACCATGTACCCATGGTGAAGGTGTTTGCCTGGAGAAATTGGCATCGCCGCAGAAATTATATAACAATTCAAATGGCTTAGCTTCGGTAGTGATGGTCCAGGGATAAATACATTGATTCAAAGTAAAACCACAAGAATTGTCACAATGATTGCCATTAGGATCAGAGCAACAAAATTGGCCAAGACCTAAATTCTGACAATATTGATCATCATTGTCCGGACAAGTCCCGACATTAAACATTAACTCGTTGCTTCTGGCTGAATTTGCATGTTCAACCACAACCGGACCGGTTCTGGCATTAACCGGAACTGTAACATCCCGTATTTCTTGATTCTCCCAGAAAGCAAAATTATTGGTTGACTCCTCTTCATAAAATATCACGCTATTATCTGTGGTACCGAAATTATCACCATAGACTCTTACTAATTGCGTTCCGGCCGGACCATTGTCCGGAGCCAGCTTACAGATACCCGGCTTAATTTGTAAAGTCTTATCCAGAACAAAGAATTCAAATTCATTACTCTCGGCACCGTCATTTCTGATAATTTTCAGAATATAATCGCCATTGGCTGCTGTTGCTAGGCCAGCCGGCACTTTAACTACCACTCGGTCGTTGCGCCAGAAACTATCCCGGCATTGGGCAGGAAAACTAAAGTCACCCGTTTCTTCATTCAGCCCCTGATAATCAAAAAATAAATCTCCCTGTATATTACCTAAATTTGCGCCTAGCACTGTAATATACTGGCCTAGCGGTGCGGCTGTATCATTATCAGGATAAGAAATACCGGTAATCACAGGATTTCCGCCACTGCTATCTAACACCAAAAAGGGCAATTGATTGCTTGTTTCACCAGGATCGGTCCTTATCTGAATGCCTACTTCACCGGCCTGCAAATTCGGCACATCAGACACGGCCGAATCGTCACTAATGCCGTCCGCCGGATTAGAATCAGGCGTAATCGCTGAATTGTATCCCAAAATACCGCCAAATAATACTTCATCAGTAGCTGTAAAATTATTACCGTATAAATCAATTTGTCTTTCAAAAGCGCCGCTACTCGGATCGGCGTAGCAAAGTCCCGGACGAACAACGTCATTCTGGTCAAAGAAGACAGTATTACTTTGCTTGCCGTCAGAAGTTACTAAATCTAATGTACCATCCACCGCTCCTAGCGGAACTTGAATAATAATATGATTATCAAACCAATAGGCAGTATTACACTGAACATTAGTATGGTTGGGAGCCAGACCATTAATAGGTTGATTGGCATTATCTGTAAAACGAACAAAACCTGGATTTACTCCGAATTTTGAACCATAGATAGTTATTAAATTGCCTACGGCACCATTGTCTGGTGAAAGGTTAGTGATATACGGCGCACCCGGATCAGACACGGCGCAATAGGAAGCTTCTCGACAGAATCCTTGGAAACAACAATTAGAGGCAGGGCATTCCGCATTATTATTGCAGATTACCTGAAAATATTTAGGATTACTGTCAAGACCGCCAACCTTAACTCTTAAATCGCTGGAAACAGCGTCATCCTTTATATTTATCTCAATTTTATCATCAGCCCAACTGACAAATTCCGGATCAGGGACATTCGGATCAATAATACTGAAGCCAGCTTCTGAATTCATGAATATAATATCACCGGCTGGCGGCGGATTATTAGCGCCAAATCTAACACCATGAATTTCCACAAAAGTCCCTATTGCTCCCTGACTTGGCACAAGGCAATCTATACCCGGACCTGGCACAGTATTAGTAACCTCGAACTGACTATTAAGATATGTGGCACTGCCATTGCCATCAGTCACTATTTCTATATCATAAAGTCCCATCGGAACGTCCGGTACACTAATTGTTACATTATAATAATTTTGCGGATTACCTTCTGTCCAATTGACCGGTCCGCCTCCACAGGTAGTAATTTCCGCTTCCGTTCTATTAGCGCCCTGAACAAAATTAATTTTACTAATATTTCCATTATAAGCATTAAAGTACCAACCAGTAATGCTAACTCTTGTAGTTGCCGGGCCAATAAGCGGGCTAACTCTACAAAACTTTATTTCTCCATTAAGTGGCTCTGTACACCCCGTAGGAACAGTGCCATTATTATTGTTTGCCGTTATATTATTAGCATTGGTAGCCTCGCCTAAACGGGATATAATAAATCTAGCCAGAGTGTAAGCTGACAGAACAATCAGCAGACCAATCACTGCGCTGATTAAAATCAATTTAGCCCGCTGTATTTTTTCTGAATTACCCTGGGAAGTCATCCAGATAAAACCGGCATAAAGAATTAATAATACGGCAATAACTCCTAAAAATCCCAATACTACGTTAATAATTCTGGCCACTGTTTCTTCTATTGGCCGGCTGCCCAGAATAAGGGCATTATCTCCGCCGCCATTAAGCAAACTGTTAAGGCCAAAAGTATCCTGGGCGATAGCTTTATTAACAAAATAACTTCCCAGTATAATAGTTGCAGTAAGTATTGAGAAAAATCTTTTCATTATATTTTATCTTTATTTTAAGATTAAAGATCTCGGCCGCGACAGAAATTACCAGTGCAGGGCGGAGCTAGTTCTGCATCATCACAAACACACCCACCGGCCGGATCATTACAATCGCAATGGTACCAACAATTCTGCAGGCCATCTTTAATGCCCGAACTCATTATGGGATGATAATCAGTGCTTGATTTAAACTTATCGTGATTTAAATAAACAGTATTGCCGTTTAACCCTATCCAATAATTAACATCGCCCGGCACGGCCTCATATATGCCAATATTATCTGTATTTATTGAACGGGATAATAAGGGCCGGCTGAATACTAATTGCAGAGCATTGGAAACATTTACATTAGTCACTGGCGTCAGGCTATTAAGCACTGGTGGCGTTAAATCAATGGTATTATTAGTTCCAAAAGACCAGCTATGATCACCGCCCTGAATACCATCATTATCACCATCTAAGACATTACCGGCCGCATCTTCAATTAATTCTATAATAGGCGAATTATCCTGCGTGCCATTGGCTGTTCCGGTTATAGTTTGCGGACCAGGCAAACAATAAACATCTCCTCCGCAACTATTAGTACCGCATAAGGTATCGGTTATAAAATCAACTGTACGATATTGGTTAGAAATTATATATTCACCATTAACAATATTATTAGCATTGTCCTCCATCTTTATATTTATAAAACTATCCTGCGGATATTTGCCGGTAACAAATCTGGGACTAATGGCTTCGGAAAAAATAATTTGCACTGCACTATTGCGAGGATTATCTAAGGAATCGGGTGCCGGCAATACTGAAACCACTGTTGGTGGCGTTAAATCAAGCACATTGTTGACTGTAAATTCCCAATCATAGAAACCGGTAAAGGGAAAAGCTTTTTCATCATTGCCCGTCTTTAAATCATCCAATACCATCTGGTATCTGACATCACTATTAGGATTGCCTAAATGATTATTAAGATCGTCACCATAAGGGTTGAATTCAAACATCTTTTGCGTAGGCTCCCAAATGACAAATAATTGATTATTGTTTAGATCGTCCTGGGTGCCTGCTTTTCTTAATTTAATATGAGTTGTATTGGCATTACATAGCTGATTAGCCGGACAATTTGTATTTTCTAAAATCTCAGCTAATTGCATCGGCTCTTTAAAGGTTACATAAATCATGGTATTTCGCGGAATGCCAGTAGCATTACGGGCCGGATCATGGCTCTCCAGCACACCGCCGCCCAAACCATTACCGCCGCTATAACCAC
>JAZDFP010000171.1:0-4503 GCA_043807745.1 Planctomycetota bacterium | reverse complement strand
TGCATTAGGACTCCTATTGCACTACTCTGTCATCTGCTATGAGGCGGACGGATTCGATCATGCCATTTCTGTCCCGTTTTGCCACTTCAATGCTCCATTCCTTTGGCCTATCCGTTGCCAGAACCAACAACTGAAGTGCTTTTAACAACGCCTCTGCCTGTTCCTGCGACATGGTTTTAATCGCTTCTGTGAATTTGGCCAACTCATCAGCTACCCTGTCCATAGGGTCTCTATCGTCTATCTCGATTTCTGGTACTAACAATGATGTAGGTTTCATAATTTCAGGCAATCCATAAGACTTTTAAGTCTGTCAACGGTTGTCTTGTTGTCCTTGATTTCCTGCATAGCTTCCTTAGCCGGGATTTTTTCCTCTACCGTCAGCCCGTCCGGGGTAATACGCTTGACATTGATGGTGGCCTCTGGCGCTGCCTCTCCCGGTGCGATTGCCGGGGCTTTCTCCGCTGGCACAGGGGTTTCGGTCTTCTGTTCGGTCTTTTGTATAGACACGAATGAGGGTTCTTTGCCTATCTCACTCACTTTAATTGGTTGTTTAACAGGGTCACCACCAGTATCAACCCATGTTTGGAATCGCTTTGCACCATTTTTGATTTCGGCTAAACGAATAGGAGTTCTCGCTAAATCTTTAGCCATTTCCGGCAATTTACCAAGAAAATAGGCGTTCAATAAAGTTGCCACAACAGGAGCTACATAGGTTTGCCCAGTCTCATCAGATGGTTTGCCCAAGGCAAGATTAGATATCATTTCCCAACCTTCACCGGATAGAGTAACAGCTTTTTCAAGATATTCGAAAGGCAACCCAAGAATTTCAAGTGCCTTATGTTCTTCTGGCGAAGTCATTATAAAACTTGGTATCCGATTCATAAATTCGGATATATCGGTTGATGCCGCTTGTAATGCCTCATCGACTGTCTTGCCCGCAGTTAAACTACTACTGAATGTTGCCAAACCCTTAATACCTGATGCGGGGAATGTCCCTGCCATTGTAGAAAAAACCGTTGGAACAGTAAATGCCGCTTTTAACCATCCGTTCATAACCGGTTCAGGCATAATCTCAAAGTCAAGTTTAGGCTGTGTCGGATGTGAAACGCCATAATCCGGCATGAAAGATTGAAATTCCCCAGGCAAAAATTGTTCCAGATTGCCCGTAGGAGTATGATCGAGCTTAATTGAATCAATCGGAACTATATTGATTTTATCAAGTTGAACTGAATCTATGGGGACTATCTCAGCCATTAATCACCTATCTGCGCCTGTCCATTGCCAATATCATAAACAGGTTTGCCGTTCTGATATCCTATAAGTTTCTTGCCCGATTGAACTTTAGGCCCAGGCGTAACCTTCTTGCTCATTCTTTCCAAATCGTTCAATAGGTCTTCTCTAATATTGATATTATTGAACTGAGGCAACCTTAAAATTTCTTTGGCGTACGCCCGTTTTTTGGTCGGGGTATCCAATTCATGGGAGTCATTAACACCCTTGATGTATAAATCAACTGCGGCCTGTGCTCGTTCAGATTGGGTCATGCTTTTAGCCCTAGGGTCTACCAATGCCTTTTTGATTTCATCTGCCCCGGCCTTAATCGCTGCTTTATCGTTAGTAAGTTCCTGCGACATACCTATGCCGGCAAGGTGTTTGAAGTCTGTAATATTAAGTTTGCTTCTATTAGACAATAGCCACGTTTTCTTGTATTCGATCGGCACTTGTGGGTCATACATCTTCTCAATGCCTTCAAGATAGGAATTTGAATTTGATTTTCCTTCCGGCGATGGGGTTTGAATAGATTGTATGATTTTCATTTTGTCTATATTGTTTATATGGAAAGCACCCATTACAGCGTTAACAGCGCCCGTAATATTACCTTTGACCCATAGTTTGCCGATATTATCTAATTCGTCATTATAAGCCTCGTTCTTTGCTTCTTGGGTTAATGTTTGGACATAGGCTTTTTCGGCCTTGAGTTCATTGAATATCTGATCTTTAACCGGTGCGGTTATTTTATTTTCCTTCTGGAAATTCGCATTGAGCAGGGTTGTAATAGCCTTATCGTAATCCACAACCCCACTTTCACTTGTCGCATCCTGTCTTAATTTACCATATATCGCAGTGTGAAAGGCTTCCTTGTCTGCCTTTTCTGCCGCGATATCCATATTATTTATAGCGATTTTCCTTAATATCGGACTTATGGTGCTTCCTCCGCCATAATTATCTTTTAAAGATTGATCTATAATGGCGATCCCGGACTCCCTCAACCCGGAAGCAGCAAGGGTTACTGCTGTTGCCTGAGACATAGAAAAATTAGCATCGGCCAACTGTCTTTGTTGCCCCGCTTCATAGGTTTTCAGTGATTTTAAGTAAGGATTCGCATCGTTTTCCAAATGAACCCGCAATGCGTTTTTCATTACATCACTACCCGGATATTCCTCAACCCTTTTATCAATCTCCGAATATATAAGGTCTGTACCCACCTTAGAAACACCAGGGTTGTCTTTAGTAGAGACTGCTTTCTCCATCTGGTATTCTTTTTGAAGTCCTAAAACCGCCTGATTCATCCATATATCAAACTGATGCCGGTATCGTTCCCCTACCAGCACCTCATTATGCTGCTGAATCTTAATCAGGTTTTCGCCAATATCTTGAATGACGCCACCCAACCTTACCTGTGCCGCTGTTTCCCCGGCAGCTATATCAATAGGGGTAAATACCGGTGTCTTGGGTGCTTCACTGGCGCTTGCGCTTGGTAAAACCTTCTGAGTATATGTTGCTATTTCTGCCATAGTTTTTCCTATGCAATTTTAAAACGCTGAGTCGCCAATGACGGATATTTCGAAACAATATAAGCCGAACTCACACCGCCGAGCAAGGTCGAGGTTGCCCCTATTTTTCCTGCTGACGCTGCGTATGTCCCCTGTTGAGCCATAATATCACCCTGAGTCCGTAATTGCCCACCTATGTTTGACCCCCTTGAACGAACAAGGGACGCTTCAGTCAAAGCATTTGACCAGATAGTAGCTACATCAGCCGCACCTTCTTTGGCCGATTCTGCTGCTACCAGGGCAGGAGTGCCTTCATCCGTAAATCCACTTATAGCTTCCTGCGTGCGCTGGTATGATAGTAGTTTGGCAATCTCTTTGCGCTTCATGTTAACCGCAGCGCCGCCTTGTTTCTCAATAGCCTGCGCTTCCTGTTCAGCAATAGCAGCATTTTCAGCGGCAGTTCGGTATGACAATGCCTGATTCTGAAGACCTATCTCTTGGGCCTGCAACCCCCCCTTATATTGCGAATAAGCGCCAAAGACCGACCCTGCGGCCATCATATAGGGCAATATAGAAGCCATTTATTTCAACCTCACATATCGAACATAATTTTCCTTGTTAGGCCCATATTGTACCATCATACCTTCCGGTATAAATCCAAGTCGTAAAACAACTTTGTGGGCTTCTGTATACCCATTAACAACGCTGGCCTGGATACGATGAAACCCGTATTTCTCGAAACCCATATTCAGGAATCGTTCCATAACCCTATATAAAGCAAGACCGCTTTTCCGCCCTTCAGGGGATACCATCATCCACGCTTCGCCAACCCCCGTCCAGAACTGCAAAACCCCGCCTATTGCCAATAAAGTATTTCTTTTAAGCATGGTAATCGCAGGGCCCGAATTAGCATAAATCACAGCACGGGAATCAATATCCCCTATAAATTCAAGCACCCCCGAATTTATATCTTTCTTTTCTATATCTGCCATGTGTTCTGGCTTGAATGGTATTATATTAATCATTTGTAGAAACAAGTGGTACGATTGCCAGTACCGTCAATGGTAATGGTTGTTCCTGAGTTATCCTGATATATCCGTGTCTATCCCAACCGCCAGGGAAAGGAATAATTTTATCACCTGTAAATAAAGGTGGTGCGCTGTCCATAGGGTCAGAAGACTTCCTGAAGGGTATTACATCCAATGCCCCCACCTTGCTGCCTATGTTTGCCCCCAATGTTTTATAAAACCTAACCAAAGCATTATGAATCTTTCTGCGCCGCCCCTGTGCCGACCCTTCAGCCTCTTTAGTCTCCAAGTCCATAGGTTCAAGAATCGATTTATAAGGTAATCCTGCCGTAACTACCGAAGCAGCCGTACTGATTGAAATCGTACCTGATGCAACGGTTGTGTCAGGCTTTACAGCCCCATCAGCCAAGATAGACACAACTTTCCCCTCAAGATGGTCTGCCCCCGTAACCGTAGTTGCTCCTGTACCCGAATATTGCAACCCGGAATCCACAAACCAGCAAGCGGCCTGATTGTCTACAAAATCCGGCGCAAGATATTCAATATATCTATGGTCAACCCCACCTATAGTCCTTTTGACTATAAACCATACTTGGTCATGGTCGGCAACCGGTATTACAGCCACATCTTCAAACAGACCATCAGTATCATGCGTATGCCATCCTACGACATCCTGAGCTTTATTATACGTCAGGGCAGCA
>JAZDFP010000170.1:0-16254 GCA_043807745.1 Planctomycetota bacterium | reverse complement strand
TGGTCAATAACGGTTTTTTCAGTGTCGGGATGGACTTGACCACGGCTCTAATCAGAATATTTTCGCCATTAGTTAATCCGCCTTCTATACCGCCGGCATAATTAGTCGTTCTCTTCCAGCCACCGTATTTATTGAGAATAGAACGGTTATTGCATATCTCAAACAGGTCCATTGCCTGAGAGCCGGGTTTGTCAGCATAACCAAAACCCAATCCGATTTCTACGCCTTTAACTGCGGGTATCGCCATTATTGCCTGAGAAAGCCGGGCATCAAACCGGTCTTCCCAATGTGTATGATCGCCTAAACCAACCGGGATATTAAATCCAACCACCTCAAAAACTCCGCCCAGTGTATCACCATTCTTTTCTGCCTTGTTTAAGAGTGCCGACCAATCAGGAATGACCTTTTTATCCATTGTATGAAAATAGTTATCTCTGGTTTTTAGTGTATCGCTGTTAGATATGTTTGCAGAAATATAACCAATCTGTGTGACATAGCCAATGACCTTAATATCAAAATAATCCAGTAATAATTTGGCAACAGAGCCGGCAATAACGCGTCCGATGGTTTCCCTGGCACTTGAACGCTCTGCTCCGAGCCGACCATCCAAAGACAGGAATTTCATAGCCGATGCCAAGTCAATATGTCCTGGCCTAACCTTTGTAAGTGGTAATAATCTATCAATCGTATCTGCATAATTCCTAACCAGGACGGTTAGAGGTGTGCCAATGGTTTGTCCCTTTCTGACACCGCTTAAGATTTCTATTTTATCTGGTTCCTGTTGCATACGTGTGCCCCGTCCGGCTGCGAATCTACGACGTTTCAGTTCCGAATATATCGCTTTGATATTTATTGTTAAACCTACTGGTAAGCCCTTGATAATTGTAACAATACCTTTCCCGTGTGATTCACCGGTTGTAAAATAAGACAGCATAATATTAGGTTTCAGGAGTCTAAATTTATTTGGGATTCGGTGGTTGATTATTAGGTGGTGTAGTAATAGGCAATGATTTTTCCGCTTCTGTTTTCATCTTTTCCAGTTTTTCTTTTATTTCCGGCGTAATCGTATTTCTGGCCAGGAGTTTAGAGGTTTCTTCTATAATTTTAGGATACTCATTTTGTGAAGAATATAAAGAAATCAGTTCCATTTTTAATGACCACCATTGTGAACTATCCTCTTTCTGGTCCTCTAAAAGCGCCCGGCATGATTTGATGGCTAAATCGTATTGTTTGAGATTTTTGTAGCATTCAATAAGTGATAAAGTAAATTCGGGATTGCCAGAAAAATATTTTTCCGCTTCTAATAAATATTGAACAGCCTGGTTCCAATCACCCATCTCGGTAAGGATTAATCCCAAGTTCCCTGCATCAGCCGATAATCTTGGTTCTAATTCTTTGGTCTTTTCGGTATTTTTGATGATTTTCCTCAGCATCAAATTAGCATAGTTAAGCTGTTTAGCATTTCTAAGCTTATTTGCCATCTCCTCCATTAAATCTAAATTATCACAAGTGATCGATAGGATAGCATTCCATACGGAAGTAGTAAGTTTTTCATCGGATTCATTTAATACTGCAAGCAGGGATGATAAAGTAGTTTTATCTTTAATTGCCCCCAAAGCATCAGCAGCTAATTGTCTTGTTCGTAAATCTTTATCATTAATTAAAACATTTATAATTTCCGGGCATACTGTTTTATTGCCCAATTTACCCAGTGCTTCTATAGTAATCTGTTTAATATCCAAAAATTCATCATTAAGAAGTTTGGATAATTGAGGAGCAACATCTGGAATACCGATTTTCCCAAGAGTATTAGCTGCGGACCAACGAACACGCTGTCTTGAATCGTTTATAAATGGCAGGACCTCTGCGGCACTGGTCGGGTCTTTTATATCACCTAGAGTATCAATAATAGATTTAATAATTTTTTCTTCATTTTGATATTTAGGTAATTTAAGACCTTCATGAAATTTGGGAATAGCCAAACGCGCTTCCTGTTTAAATGTTCCGATTGTTTCTATTAGAATTAAAATGGTTTCTAATGAACTACTATCTATCAGAACAAGTAAAGAAGGAATTATTTTGGGATTTTTGATTTTACCTAAAGCAATAATGACTTTATGCCTTAGATTAATTGTTTCTTTTGAGTCATTTAATATAATTAAAAGTGGCTCTATTGCTCTTTCATCACCCAAATCACCCAAAATAATCACTACCATTAAACGAAAATCATCAATTGAAGTATCTGTTGAATTGTTTTTATTGACCTTTAATAATTCTATTAATTTAGATATCATTTGTTTAGATTTCTCTTGATCCAAGATTCTCACTTGTTCAAGAGCATATTTTTTCACTATTATAAATTCATCATCTAAAGCATTGGTCAGCAAATTAATCTCGGCCGTAGCATCAGTAAGTCTTCGCGCTTGTTCCAGTCTCATTTTTAAAATATCCACTTTCAATAAAGCCATATTTTCAGCGTATTGTTTAATAAGTTTATCTTTTTCTTCTATCTGTTTATTATATTCAATAATAGATTGCTCTAACCATTTTTCTCTTGGTTGATTACGGTTTAGCTCCCACCATTTTGCCCATGCTTCTTTGGTATCAAATCTCTGGCGGGTTATTATGTTTAAAGTATTGATAATCTCAGAATTAAATTCGCTTTTACGACCAGTTAACAAACCTATTAAAAATGGAATACTCCGTTTACTAGGAACAAACGACAAGCCTCTGACTAAATTTTGCCGAATTACTTCCGACTTTTCAGGTTGATTCAAATGTTTTATAATGATTTTAGCAACCACCTCAATTTCGGAATTACTGAAAATAGAAAAGATATAAGGTTGGAATGCGGATTTGCCCGTTTCTAAAATATAAATTACTTCTTCAATAAACCGTTCGTTTTTATGATTGGCTAAAGCCTTTAGAACCGATTTAACTGTTTCTTCATTATCGTTTTTTAATGCTTCAGATATTATTTTATTTGCTTTCCTTGAATTTAAAATAAGTAATCTTTCGGCAGCCAGGTCTCGTCCAGTGGCATCAGATTCGTAAAGTCTTTTTTTGAGATGCTCCGGCTCATTATAAACATCAGTTGCTTTTATTTTCTCTTCAGTGAGTAAAAATCCTTCCCGATCCGGCGATGGTATTATCTCTTTAGAACTCTGACCTCGACAGGAACTTAATATACCAACTGAAATAATTATGATGCCGAATAAAGATGTTCTCATACTTATAAATCATAACTTATGTTTTTCCCGTCGTCAATACAAAAATATATGAAAATCTTTGCATATTTATATAAAGAATATATAAAATAAATTGTCCTGATAGAATATTTGACAGTCAAAGACCGCCTAAAAAATTATGGATTCTCATTCAAAATCACGAAGCCTAAAATATAAGTTGTGGGTTGCTTACATTCTTTTGTCTGTTATCCCCACTTTATTTTTTATCTACTTATTAAGTAATGGATTTGTTATAAATCTTCAGGAAAATAATATCCCTACAAATCAACTAATCACATTGGGAATTGGCATAGGTGCTATTGTTTTAATGTCTATATCAGCCCTATTTTTATTGTATCGTCCTATTTCATCATTGGGACAAATCAGTAAAAAAACAATGAGTTTTGTCAAAGAATATATTCCTAAAGATGCCATATCTGATACTACAGATGAAGTGGAAAAATTAAATCTTTCTTTTATGGAAATATTTAAAGAAGTTCAGTTGAAAGTAAATGAAGCTAATAAATATGCTCAAGAATTAAGCGAACTCAACAAAAAACTATCATATCTGGCAATTAAAGATGGTCTTACCTCACTATATAATCAAATTTATATAAAAGAAAGATTGGATAATGAACTCAAACGAGCCCATCAGTTTAATCAACCTCTTGCCATTCTGATAATAGATATTGATAATTTCAAAAAATATAATGATTCCTATGGCCATTTAATGGGTAATAATTGTCTTCAAGCGGTAAGCCGTTTAATCAAAGAAAGTATCAGAAACATTGATATACCTGCGCGCTACGGCGGGGAAGAATTTTTGGTTATTCTACCGTGCACTAAAAGTAATGAGGCCATCAAAATTGCTGAAAAAGTCCGTCAACACATTGCAGACAGTCCATTACGAGTAATGTCGTCTTTGTCCCCAAACCGCATAGAAAACCAGATCTGGCAGGATAATAAAACTGTTTCAATTACCGTCAGTATTGGAATTGAATGTTATTCAGAAGGCTCAGATATTCAAACTGCTGACGAACTAATTCGGGCATCAGATAATGCCCTTTATCAAGCCAAGAAAAAGGGTAAAAACCAGGTATCTTTATATGTCTAATTTCAATATAATATGTTAGGAGATCATTATGAAGAAATTAACTATACGTGAAATGCCTATTACGGGCAAGCGAATCCTTATCAGAGTGGATTATAATGTTCCAACAGACGATAAGTGTAACATTACTGATGATACCCGTATTCGTGCAACCTTACCGACTCTCAATCACATTTTAAACAATAGAAGCAAATTGATTTTAATGACCCATTTAGGACGGCCTAAAGGAAAAGATGAAAAATTGAAATTAGATAAAATTGCCGCCAGGTTAGAGCAAATTCTTAATCGCCCTGTAAAAAAACTCGATGATTGCATCGGAGAAAATGTTGAGAAAACAATTACCAAGATGAAAGAAGGAGAAGTTGTTCTGTTAGAAAATTTGAGATTCTACCCGGAAGAAGAAGCAAATAACAATAATTTCTCCAAGAAACTCGCCTTATTAGGTGATTTATATATCAATGATGCTTTTGCCTGTTCTCATCGGGCACATGCCTCTATTGTAGGTGTTACTCGCTACTTGAAATCCGGTGCCGGATTACTCCTATCCAAAGAAATAGAATATCTCTCCAAGATTACGGAATCGCCCCAAACGCCGTATATTGCCATTTTAGGAGGGGCTAAAGTCTCTGATAAAATCACAATTATAGAGAATCTGATGACCAAAGTCAACGCTATTATTATCGGCGGCGGAATGGCTTATACCTTCTTGAGAGCCCAGGGCAAAAAAATCGGGGCTTCCAAATTAGAAAAAGATTCTCTTGATGTCGCCTCCAGAATAATTTCAAATGCCGAAAAATCAAATATAGAAATCGTGATGCCAGTAGACCATCTGGTAACCAATAATATCGACGGCAAGGGACATATTAAAATCGAAAAAGAAAATATATCTGACGGATTCAGCGGCGTTGATATCGGCCCGGAAACAATCAAATTATTTACCTCCAAATTGCAGCCGGCCCAAACCGTTGTTTGGAATGGTCCGTTAGGAATATTTGAAATAGACAAATTTTTCGAGGGAACCCGTTCTATTGCCTCGGCACTGGCATCGCTAAAAGCTACGACTATCGTAGGCGGCGGAGAAACAACTGCGGCAGTCGAAAAAGCCGGATTCACCAGTAAAATGTCCCATATCTCCACCGGCGGCGGAGCATTCTTGGAATTCATGGAAGGCAAAGAATTACCCGGTATTGCCGCATTAACAAATAAATAACAGCCGGCTAAGTTTATGGCAAAATCTCACCCGTTGAACCGGCAGCAGATATTATCTCTTAGTTAATATTGACATTCCCCTATAACAAATTATCTATTAAACCTATTAAAAATTATGCGAAAGCAGATAATTAGTATCATAAAACGGATTTATGACCAATTGCTCACCAAACAGTTTAAAATAAGTTTAGTGGCAATGGTTTACCTTTTAATCTGCTATACGTTATTGAGGCTGGGATTTTTCCTGGCAAATCACCGTTTTTTCAGTGATGTTGGAACGGGTGAAATCATATGGGCATTTATCTATGGCATCATCTTTGACATATCTGCCTTATTAATGATTAATGGCCCATTATTACTATTATATAACCTTCCGCTTAAATTCACCAATCGAAAATGGCTTAAAATAATTCTGCTGGTTTTATTCTGGTTATTAAACCTGATATTTATCACCATCAACTTAGCCGATTACGGTTATTTCCCCGTCACGCAGCGCCGGTTGATGTCTGAGATTTATGTTATGTTTGTTGACATAATGAGAATGCTGCCGAGCATGTTCCCTGATTACTATTATCTGTTTTTAGCACTGGCAGTTGGTGGTGCATTATTTGTATTTACTATTTGGCGCTTATTTAAGAAATTGGATAGCTTAATTTCCTACCACTTCAGTTTATGGCGGGAGATTGGATGTATTATCCTGTTAATCGGATTAATCACAATAGGAATAAAAGGTGGCATTCAAAGAAAACCTATCCGCCAAGCGCATGCCTTTTGGTCTGCTAATCGGGTTACCGGATACCTTACCCTGAATTCCTCTTTCACCGTAATCAAAAGCCTCTTCCAAGCCAGATTACCACATCACCATTTTTTACCTGACAACGAAGCATCAGCAGAAGTAACCGCAATGCTATGCCAAAAAAATGAGCAGATGATTGATATGCAATATCCGTTTCTGCGCCGGAAATCATTCCCGGACACTCCGCAAAAACTGAATCTTGTCATTTTTATTATGGAAAGCTGGTCGGCAGATTATATCGGCTCTGTTTCAGGACAGACGCCATCCGCCACTCCTTTCTTTGACAATCTGGCAATGAGCAGCACGCTATTCACCAACTTCCTCGCCAATGGTCACCGTTCGGTCGTGGCAGTACCATCAATTTTGGATTCTATTCCGGGTTTTTACTCCAACTCTCTTGCCGGTAAAGGAAACTCGTTTATCGAATCTCAATCTGAAGTAAATAGCTATATCGGATTAGGCAATATTTTACTGAAGTATGGTTACACTACCTCGTGTCATCATGGTGCCCACAAAGGTGCACTGGGTTTTGATGCCCATTCTAAACTTTCCGGCTTTCTCAATTATTATGGTATGGAGGATTACCTAAAGTCCGGTGGTTCCAGCCGTGATGCGGTCTGGGGCGTGTGGGATGAGGAGTTTTTCCAGGATGCCATACGGCGTATGGATAAGTTTCAATCGCCTTTCTGCTCGGTGATATTCTCGCTTACTTCACATGAACCTTTTAGACTTCCGCCGCACCGGCAAATGCTATTTAACCAATATGCTGACGAAACTAAACTTCAAGTTGCGCTCCGCTATTCCGATTACAGCCTACAACAATTCTTTCAACTATCCCGGGAAAAACCCTGGTTTAAAAATACTATTTTCATTATCACGGCTGACCATACCACGCATTCCAAAATGAATAATTTCTATTCCTGCTTCCACATACCTCTATTAATTTATGCGCCCGGATTGATTACACCGCAACGATGCGATACAATCGGCTCGCAAGTGGATATCCTGCCCACCATTCTGGATATCTTGCATATTTCTGCCACTCATAACTCAATGGGTTCTTCGCTCTTGGATACTGAACGCACTCATTATAGCGTAGTTACTGACGGTTCTCTGTATGGAATTTTTACCGACCAATTTGTTTTGCTGAACGACCTTGAGAAAAATTTCGGATTATATGATTATCATCTCGACCCTGTCTTGAAAAATGATATTCAGACAAAATATCCGGACGTAGCCCAAAAGTTAAAACACAGTCTCCTATCCTATATTCAGACCGTGTCCAACACCATTGCCCAGAACAAAATCTGCCGAGAACGCGATATCAAAAATAATGACTAAACCAAATATCTGTTACGTTATCTATCAGATAATTATATTTTTACTCGATAATTATTGCAATTATGTGAAATAATTTATTATTAATCTTATTAATAATTATCAGAAATAAAACAACCCCGACAAAAACTGTCGGGATAAGAGTCTGTAACGACCTTCGGTCTAACAGCCTCTAAGGAGTATCTATGACAGTTATTCTTGACGGCAAACATTTAACAATTGAAGACGTGGTAAAGGTTGCCCGCAACTATGAGAAAGTGGAATTGCATCCTTCGGCTATAGAAAGAATAAACACCTGCCGGGCAATGCTTAACGAAAAAATAGAAAATCACGAGATAATGTACGGCGTCACTACCGGTATCGGAGAATTTTCAGAAGTGGCTTTAACACCCGAGCAATCCGAGAAATACCAGAAATATCTTATATATTCACATGCAGCCGGTATCGGCGAACCCATACCTGAAGATGCGGTCAGGGCAGCGCTTCTATCAAGAATCAACGTGCTCTGCAACGGACTATCAGGTCCGAGATTAATCATAGTCCAGACTCTGGTTGAAATGCTCAATAAAGGCGTCACGCCGGTGATGTGCCAGCGCGGTTCGGTGGGCGCCTGCGGCGATTTATCTCCGATGGCTCAAATGGCTTTAGTCCCGATGGGCGAAGGCGAGGCATTTTATAAAGGTAAAAGATTACCCGGCGCTGAAGCTATGAAACAGGCCGGTATTCCTATCATTAAGTATGAACAAAGAGATGGATTAGCCGTGATTAACGGCTCCAATGTCATTACCGCTATGGGATGCCTGCAATTATACGATGCGGACCGATGGCTCAGAACTCACGACATTGCCGCGGCTATGACGCTGGAAGCAATCAATGCCAATATGAAGGCATACGACGAGCGATTACACCAGGCACGCGGTTATCCGGGTTCTATTACCTGCGCTGAAAATATCCGCCGGCTGACCGAAGGCAGCGAACTTTTACAGCGCAAGGGCAAAAAGGTCCAGGATGCCTACAGTTTACGCTCCACACCACAGGTGGTCGGTGCCGCCAAGGACACCCTTAAATTCTCCCGCCAGATGTTTGAGATTGAACTCAACGGCGTGGGCGATAATCCGCTCTTTTTCCCCAAAGATAAAATCGTTCTGACCGGCGCTAATTTCCAGGGAACACCGCTGGCATTCGCTTTGGAATTCTTAGGCATTGCCATAACCACTGTCTGTGTCTTATCAGAACGAAGACTTAACAGACTACTCAACTCGCATCTTTCACAGGGATTACCAGCATTCCTGACCAAAGGTGCCGGAATGTTCTCAGGACTGATGTTATCACAGTACACGGCTGGTGCATTAGTCTGCGAAAACAGGTGTCTCTGCACCCCGGCCGCAGTCGGCTCGATTCCGGCTGCTGCTGACCAGGAGGATTTTGTGAGTATGGGTATGACCACTGCCATCAAGACCCGCCAGATAATAGACAATGCCTACGGAGTTTTAGGAATTGAATTTATCGCTGCGGCTCAGGCATTTGATTTCCGCCAGCCGGCTAAACCGGCTCGGGCTACCAAAGTCGCTTATGACGTTATCCGCAAGTATGTAACCCATCTTGAAGAAGACAGACCTTTATTTGATGATAACAACGCTATGGCAAAAGTGGTTCGTTCAGGCGAAATGCTTGAGAAAGTTGAAACAATTATAGGAACACTAAAGTAAAAACGTCAAGGATAGTTAAAAAGGCGTCAAGAATGCTCAAGATAATACCTGACAAGACTTGACGAATAATACTATGAACGAAAATTATGAACCGGTCCGAGCGCCGCGCGGCACTGAAATTTCCTGCAAATCATGGCAGACCGAAGCGCCGATGCGAATGCTGATGAATAATCTTGACCCTGAAATAGCCGAAGACCCGGAAAATCTGATTATCTATGGTGGCTCCGGCAAAGCCGTCCGTAATTGGGATTGCTTTCATAAGATTGTGAAAATACTAAAGAATCTTAATGAGGATGAAACCTTATTGGTTCAATCCGGCAAACCGGTGGCTGTTTTTAAAACCCACGAATTTGCCCCAAGAGTCTTGATTGCCAATAGCCTGCTCGTTCCGGCATGGGCTAATTGGGATTATTTCCGCAAACTGGAATCAGAAGGCCTGACTATGTACGGACAGATGACGGCCGGCAGCTGGATTTATATCGGCACGCAGGGTATTTTACAGGGCACATACGAAACATTCGCCGCGGCTGCAGAAAAACATTTCAACGGCAACCTCAAAGGTAAATTGGTTGTCTCAGCCGGACTGGGCGGTATGGGTGGCGCCCAGCCCCTCGCTGTTACTATGAATAAAGGCGTTTTCCTGGGCATAGAAGTTGACCCGGAACGGATTCTACGACGCATCAAAAACGGATATTGTAATATTATGGCTGAAAGACTGGATACTGCCTTACGTCTGGTGCGTAGTGCCAAAAGGAACCATGAATCGCTTTCAATCGGGCTGGTCGGTAACGCCGCTGAAATCCTGCCTGAAATGGTTAAGCAGGGCGTTGTGCCTGACCTGTTAACAGACCAGACCTCGGCGCATGATACGCTCAACGGCTATATCCCCAAAGGATTATCTCTGGAAGAAGCAAAAGCACTGCGTAAATCCAATCCCAAAAAATACATTCAATCGGCTGTTGAATCCATCATCATTCATACCAAGGCAATGATTGACCTGCAGAAGATGGGTTCAATCGTATTTGAATACGGCAATAACATCCGCCAGCAGGCAAAATTAGGCGGATTGGACAATGCCTTTAACTTCCCCGGATTTGTGCCGGCTTATATCAGGCCTCTTTTCTGTGAAGGTAAAGGACCTTTTAGATGGGTAGCGTTATCCGGCGACCCCAAAGACATCTATGCCACTGATGAAATAATCTGCAGGAAATTCAAGTCTAATAAGAGATTGGTCCGCTGGATAAAGATGGTCCAGAACTCTGTCCAATTTCAGGGATTACCGGCACGGATTTGCTGGTTAGGCCAGGGTGAACGCGCCAGATTCGGCGAGATTCTCAATCACATGGTCAAGACCGGCAAAGTTTCGGCTCCGATTGTCATCGGCAGGGACCATCTGGATACCGGCTCGGTCGCATCACCATATCGCGAAACAGAAGGAATGAAAGACGGCAGTGACGCCATTGCCGATTGGCCTATTCTCAATGCCCTGCTCAATACTGCTTCAGGCGCCACCTGGGTATCGGTCCATCACGGTGGCGGTGTGGGCATCGGTTATTCCATACATGCCGGTATGGTTACAGTAGCAGACGGCACGAAATTGGCATCCAAAAAACTGGCGCTGGTTCTTAATAATGACCCGGGTATCGGCGTGGTCCGCCACGCTGATGCCGGCTATGAACAGGCGATTCAAACCGCACAACAGCATAATATAAGAATGTAAAAATAATTTTGTAAGAAAACCACAAGACCAAGACGCCTATATTAACTCATAAAATATTATGCCTTTAATATTAAGTCTGTCCCGCGCCTAAATCATCACCTGCGAAAAAGAAATAAAGATATTGTTAAAAGAATACCGATTGCATATAGCGCAATACTGTTTGATATCAGATAAGGATATCCCATTAAAATAATACCAATTATCATTAACTTGATATCAATTCGTTTTTTACCAATCAAAAAACTGACTAATCCAATAGTTCCAAAAAGAAGCGCACCAAATAAATTAGAAAAGGTCATTTGTTTAAGTAAGATGGGAATTATTAAATCTCTTTATCTCCCAATATTCATCGGGATAGTTTCCTTATTTATAACTTCTTTAATCAAATACATTTCCGCCAAGTCCTATCTGCCTGAAACCTCAGCGGGTTAATCACCAAAACAAATTCCGAGTTCTCTGCCGGATTGAATTACATCAGAATTTAATGGTACGGTATTTAACTGCGCAATCGCTTCTTCCAACGGGACTGACCCGATATCCGGAGGTTTTAAACAAACCATCCTGCCGAATTTGCCTCCTGCAATCAACCTGACTGCTGCAGTCCCGAATTTTGTTCCGACCAATCTGTCAAATGTTGTCGGATTACCGCCTCTTTGTAAATGCCCCAAAACCATAGATCTGGTTTCTTTACCGGTTCTTTTACTGATTTCTTCCGCAACCATATTCCCGATGCCGCCTAATACTTCAACGTGATATTCCGAACCTGTTGCCTTAACAATCCTCTGACCGCCGGCCGGTTTTGCTCCTTCAGCAACTACAACTATGCAGAAATTCCTTTTGGTTTGATATCGTTCTTTTACTTTGGCACACACTTTATCAAAATTGAAAAGTATCTCCGGTATTAAAATCACATCTGCACCGCCTGCCACACCGGAGTTTAACGCGATCCATCCCGCATATCTGCCCATAACTTCAACCACCATCACCCTTTTATGGCTCTGAGCAGTAGAATGAAGTTTATCCAATGCATCGGTTGCCGTAGATACCGCTGTATCATATCCGAATGTAATAACAGTTGCTTTCAAATCATTATCAATTGTTTTTGGAATACCGACAATCGGAATACCTTTATCTTTTAACTGTTTGGCAATTCCTAAAGAACCATCGCCGCCAATAGCCACGAGCGCATCAAGTTTTAATTTATGAAAATTCCTTACGATAATATTTGATACATCCTTTACGACAAACTTGTTTCCTACTTTTACTTTATGCTGAAATGGGTTCCCGCGGTTAGTAGTGCCCAGAATAGTGCCGCCCATATTTAATATGCCGGTTATGTCTTTAGTGGTGATTTTCTTTGCCTTTGAGATATTTAATAAACCTTCAAAACCTTCCCTGATTCCTATGACTTCCCAGCCGCGATTGAAAGCACTTTTTACAACTGCGCGGATAACGGCATTAAGACCGGGTGCATCACCACCACCTGTTAAAACACCGATTCGTTTTATCCTTTTCATAATACTCCCTTTTTATCTGATTAATAGGTTTTCTTATATACTATATTCACCGATTTGTCAAATCTATCAAGGCGTTCCACCAAAATTAAATATTTCTGTTGACAGAAAGATATTTTTCTTTATAGTAACCGTATGGAATGATAGTTCCCTCTTAGCGGGATAGAAATTACCTGTGTATATCTAGGATTATTTTATGTACTATATTTATATCGGAGTAGTTGTGACCATCATATTGAATGCAATTGCCAATACCCTTGTTAAGATAGCAATGCTTCATATGGATAAAACCCGCGGGATTATTGCTTCGTATGTATTAAATCCCTTTTTTATCGGTGGAGTTATCTGTTTTGCTTTATCCTTGATTTCTTATAGCTATGTGCTTACCAAAATGAAATTAAGTGTGGCATACCCGATTATAATAAGTTCCTGCTTTGTTATCGTGTTTTTCGTATCAGGGTTTTATCTTAAAGAAAATATTTCTTTAGTTCAAATAATAGGAATTATTTTAATCACAGGCGGTATCTGGTTAGTATTAAAATAATATGTTTCAGTTGAAACCATCTTCAAAGGTAGATGATAAAAGTGACTTGAAAAAACCAAAAGTCATCATCGTTTTGCCTGCTTATAATTCGGTTAAGACACTGCAACAAACAGTGGACGATATACCGCAAGGAATCATTGATGAAATAATTCTTGTTGATGATGGCAGTCACGATGATACGGCAGCCCTTGCCCGCAGTCTCGGATTAACCGTTCATCAGCACGTTGAAAATAAAGGTTACGGGGCAAATCAAAAAACCTGTTATAAACTGGCTCTTGACCATAACGCAGATATTGTGGTGATGCTTCATCCTGATTATCAATACGACCCAAAACTTATCAGGTATTTTATAGATTTTATAGCCCATAATTATTTTGATGTAATGCTCGGCTCACGTATCAGAACGCGCCGTGAAGCACTGGCCGGCGGTATGCCGCTTTATAAATATATTGCCAACCGGATGCTGTCTGCTTTTGAGAATATCATCAGCGGACAGAATTTATCCGAATGGCATAGCGGTATGAGAGCCTATAAACGTGAAGTATTGGAAAATATTGATTTCCTGCATAATTCCGATGATTTTGTATTTGACAGCCAGACATTGTTCCAGATTGTTGAAAGGAGATACCGGATTGGTGAGATTCCGGTGCCGGTTCGTTATTTTCCGCAAGCATCAGTAATCAATTTCACAAGAAGCCTCCGGTATGGCGTAGGTACCGTCTGGACAGCTATAAAATTCTTACTCCGCAAAATTATTTATGGACGTAGAAAATAAAAAGAGCTCCCCCGAAATAATCGGGACTACGCAGCGGCTTCGCCTTGAGGATATATTTCTTAAAACCTGGCATCCTTACGTCTGGATAGCATCCCTCGGATTCCTGCTCTACTTTCAGGCTGTTCTTTTTGATTTCGCTTATTTTGATGACGACAAACTGATTATAGAACCTTATAATTTCTTAAAAAATATATCAAATATATTTGAGACATTCAGGCAGGATGTCTTCGGAGCGGAGGTGGGAATTTATTACCGGCCGCTGCTTACCATTTCATTTATGCTTGATGCCCAGATAAGCGGGCTGGCGCCATGGATGTATCACCTGTCTAATATTATTATCCATATCATTGCTTCATCATTACTTTTTGTTCTTCTGGCACGGTTAAAATACAGCAAGAAATTATCCTTATTCTTTGCGCTGGTTTTCACCGTCCATCCGGTATTGACTCAGGCAGTCTGCTGGATTCCCGGACGGAATGATTCGCTGGTGGCGGTTTTTATATTAGCCTCCTTTATATTTCTACTCTCATTTTTAGAGCCAGTTAGTGCTTTTGACTCGCAGAGGCAAAAGACCGTTACTGGCTCTTATCCCGATTCGTCGGGGACTGAGAAAAAGAAGTGGCGCTATTACGGATTGCATATCCTCTTTGCGGCACTGGTATTATTTACCAAAGAATCGGGGTTGGTGATAATCGTGATGTCATTGGTATATCTTTTAATCATTGCCCGGGAAAAAATATTATCGCTTAATATGATGACGCTTGTTTTCGGATGGGCGATGGTCATAATCTGTTGGTTACTGGCATGGCAGTCTATCTTTTATAACCCCAATAGAGTAACCATTTCGGAGATGCTCGGTGCTATCTGGAGAGATTTACCGTCAACATTTATCTTCCTGGGTAAAATCCTTTTCCCGGTCAATCTATCGGTAATGCCGACATTAAAAGGTTCCACTTTTGTTTTCGGTTATCTTACCCTGCTCCTGCTGGTGATTGCTTTGGTAGTTACCAGAAAGATTCGTTTTAATTTTATTATCTTTGGAGCGCTGTGGTTCATCCTGTTTCTGAGCCCTACCTTTTTAACCTCTAAAATATCCAAAATCCCATATTTTATGGAACCCCGTATTTACCTGCCGTTAATCGGATTTATCATCATAGTTTTAGAAACGGGCTTAATACGTGGGCTGTTAGAACCCCGCTCTGCGGGTGAGTTACAGCCCAGTATAGATGGCCGTAACCCGCTGAAGCGGGACGGCCAGTCTATAAAAAAGATAGAATTGAAAAGGGGTTACCTCTTACCTATAGGCGCTCTGGTGATAATTGGATTATCCATTTTAACCTTTTCACACAGCAGGATTTTCAAAGATAGGTTATCTTATTGGGAAAACGCGGCAGCCACCTCGCCGCATTCGCCGTTTATACATACGAATCTGGGAGTGAACTTTTATCGGGAAGGCACGCGATTACTGGATATAGTCGAGCAGGAATACGCCTCAACGCTGCGGGATAATCCGGCCGCAAAGCCAAACACGAATTCCGGATATTATCCGGAGGCGATGAACTTGATTAATAAAGCAGAAGCCGAATTCAGGAAATCAATCGAACTCGACCAAGCAGAAAAATCAGCACACAACAATCTCGGTATGATTTACAAGTTGAAAAAAATGTATCCGGAGGCAGAAGCAGAGTTTAAAAAGGCGTTAGAGATCGACCCTGCTTATGAGGTAGCATCTAATAATCTTGGCAGTTTTTACAAAGATATGTACCTGGATAAAAAAGCAGAAGCCAGGTTGTTGGCAGAAAAAGGAGACCAGGCAGAAAGCGAAAAGAAACTAAAGGAAGCGGATGAATTGTTAAAGGAGGCGGAAAAATTCGGACGCCGAACATCTCAACCAAAGCCCGATAGCATCGAAGAATATAAAAAAATAATCAAGGTCAATCCTGATTCCGCAGAGGCTTATTACGGTTTGGGCAATGCCTATGCAAATTCAGGTATGAATCGGGAAGCAATCAAGTCATATAAGCAGGCAATAAGGATTAAACCTGATTTTGCAGATGCTTATTGTAATCTTGGTGTTGCCTATGGCAATTTGGGTTTGTATAATGATGAAATTGAATCGTATAAGCAAGCGATAAGGATTAAACCTGCTGATGCGGATACTTATTATAATCTGGGGGCTGCCTATATGGCAACCGGCAATAAAAGCCTTGCACTTGAGCAGTATGAGATTCTAAAAAAACTTAATGTTGAATTAGCCCAAAAAATATATAAACTTATTAATTCGAAATAGATAACCGATAGGAAAGTATTG
>JAZDFP010000169.1:0-2123 GCA_043807745.1 Planctomycetota bacterium | reverse complement strand
GAAACAAGGCAAGAAATTCTCTTTTACAGCTGATATGAAAGGAATATTAGAACTTGCCATTAATGATAATGACTTTCAGGATAATAGTGGTGAATTAAATGTCAGAATTATTATTAAAACAACAACGGAATAACCACTTTTATGCATAATACAAAAATCATTGGCGAAGGTTTTACATTTGACGATATCCTCTTAGTGCCCCAAAAATCCGAGATTATCCCGACTGATGTTAATACTAAAACCATTTTTTCACGCCATATATCTCTTAATATTCCGATAGTTTCTTCGCCAATGGACACAGTTACTACAGCTAATCTGGCTATTGCCTTAGCCCAGGAAGGTGGAATCGGAATTATCCATCGTAATATGACCATAGACGAACAAATCCGTGAAGTTATAAAAGTTAAACGTTCTGCCAGCGGAATTATTGCCGACCCAGTTTGTCTTTCTCCAGATGAAAGTATCAAAACTGCAAAACAGATAATGGCTGATTATCATATTTCCGGTATTCCCATAGTTCTGGATAATAAAAAATTAGTCGGGATACTCACCATCCGCGACCTTAGATTCCAAAAATCAGACGATAAGAAAATCGCTGAAGTAATGACTAAAGACCGTTTGATAACCGCTTCTCCTGACACAACATTAGAACAGGCAAAACAAATACTCCATAAGAATAAAGTGGAGAAACTATTACTGGTTGATAAAGATTATTATCTTAAAGGTTTAATTACTATTAAGGATATCAATAAGACATTACAATTCCCCATGGCTTGTCGTGATAAACAAGGCCGACTCTGTGTTGGTGCCGCCGTTGGAGTCCATGACCCTGACAGAGTTAAACAACTTATTGCGGCTAACGTAGATGTGCTCGTCGTAGATACAGCTCACGGCCATTCTAATAATGTGATTAATACCGTTAAAACTATTAAAAAGCTTTTCAAGATAGATGTGGTTGCCGGTAATGTTGCAACTTCTGAGGGTACTCTTGATTTAATTAAAGCCGGAGCTGACGGTATTAAAATAGGTATAGGCCCGGGGTCTATCTGCACCACAAGAATCATTGCCGGTGTCGGCGTACCGCAAGCTACGGCGATTTATGATTGCGCCAAAGTCGCTTCAAAATATAAAGTTCCTGTTATCGCTGACGGTGGTATCAGACAGTCAGGTGATATTACAAAAGCACTGGCATTAGGAGCGCATTCGGTAATGATCGGTGGTTTATTCTCCGGAACTAATGAAAGCCCTGGTGAAGTCTTCTTATCTAAAGGCAGACCGTATAAAATCTACCGCGGAATGGGTTCCGAGGGCGCTATGGTTAAAGGTAGTAAAGAACGATATGGCCAGGAATCAATTACAGACAAATCTAAACTTGTTCCTGAAGGCGTTGAAGGGAAAATACCCGCACGCGGACCATTAAGCGATTTAGTTTACCAATTAGTTGGCGGATTAAAAGCCGGAATGGGTTATTGCGGTGCCAAAGATATTGCCACACTGTGCGCTAAATCCAGATTTATTAAGATATCCTCTGCCTCACTTAAAGAAAGTCACCCTCACGATATTACTATCACCAAAGAAGCTCCCAATTATTGGGTTGAATAAATATCTTTAATAATAAAAACCAAGTATATTATTCGGGGATAGAATCTTTATTCTTAAGCCACCATTCTTCCCAATCTTTTTGACAGTCTTTGCGCATATCACGGCTTAACATCGGATTTACCTTTTGAGTATCATCGGGGTTTCGCTTGGTCATTTTCAGGAGTATTTCATAGGCATACCTTGCCGCCTGGTCATCATCTCCTCCGATAGTTTCAATCAAAACTGGTATTGCCTTTTTACCTTTACCAATGATTTTCTCTCTGGTTGTTTTTTGTTCATCGTCTTTTTGATTACGCATATCTTTTACTAAAGGTAAAATCTCTGTTTTGACTGTTTCATCAATTTCCAATTTCGATTTAGGCGGTTTTGTTTCTTTTGGTGGTTTCTTTTCTTCTACTTTTTTCGGCTCAGGTTCCGGTGTTTTTTCTACCTCTTTAGGAACTTGAGAAGATTTATCGTTCTCCTCAGCCGCTGCTTTTTTGTTCGCTTCTTCAATCATCTTTTCTTCTTCTGATTTACCA
>JAZDFP010000168.1:0-2243 GCA_043807745.1 Planctomycetota bacterium | reverse complement strand
TGGCAGAAAACATTGGTGACATCCGAGGCATGATTGCTAACGAGATAGTAACCCAATTCAAAAAAGGTATTCAGAGTGAGATTCTTACACGTTATACTCTGGTTAAATCCGGTGAGACCATTGCTATTAGGTATCGTGTATTAGGTAAAGGATTATCACCGGTAATAGATGTCTATGATGAACGTAATGTCCAACGTGTTACGGGTGCGCTAATGACTGAAATTACATCACCAACCGATACCGAAGGCGGTATATATGAATATAAACTTACATTCCAGAATAGTTGGGGCACAGGTGAATTTACCATTATCTGCATGGAATCAACGACTAAGGCAATGGATAGCATGGTGGTTACTGTAGTTAATACCTCTTTGGAAGATGTCGGAACTACTGCATCGGTATTGATGGGACAGGCATCTCAACAGAAAGACCTGTCCTCTAAACTTGATACGATGAACTCCGAATTGGTGACTGTCCTTAATTCTGTTCTCGGTATATCCAAATCTACGGCTGAAGGTAAGATGGACTCATCTATGCTCAACCCGATTAATGAAGGCATTGCTTCTATCCTTGCGAAACTGCGCGACTTTGTTGGCGCCAAGGGCTATAACCTTGACACCCTCTACCAGGCCGCCACTACTTCTCAGGATGATAATATCAAGGAGGTTATGAATCGCCTTTCTGCCTTACAACAAATAATGGAGATTAACAGGCAAATACTGGAACGCACCGAACAGAAGTTCCTTATAAGTTATCGCTATGAATGGGGTTCTGTGAAGCTAAAGATAATTGTGGTTAATAAAGACGCCAAGTACCCGCAGCAGGTGCCGGTCAAATCATATCTTCCACAGGAGGTCAAACCGGAGGATGTTATTGATAACAAGAGTGGTTTTGTGGTTGCCTATGACTCTGAAAAACAACTCTATTTTGTGGAACTGCCTGTTTCACCGACCCTTAATGCGAGTGAAATGAAAGAATATGAGATTACTCTTAATGATGTCTGGGTTATTAAAGATAGCGAGATAAAGGAAAGAAAAGATAAGGCAGATGAATATCTCCAACAACTGGAAGGTCGTGCCACAGGCAGATCCGCCGAGGCGGACAAAAAGTCATATGACGATGGCACTAAATTGTATGGATATATCGGACAGGGATTAGATAAGCTCGCGGTCTCACAGAAAGGCAGAGGGATAATACTGGTTGCAGAATATATTTCTAACTATCGTAATAATCTTGAAACACTCAAGTTAGTGGATAACTATTTAGAAAGAATGCGTCTAATGGTTCATCCTGAACTTGCCGGAGGCGAATCGCCATTTACCTTGACATTACCAAGCAATCTTGGTGGCGCCGCCGGTACGAAAGGTGTTACTACTGCTGGTGCTGCTGGTAGTGGCGCAGGAGGTGATAAGACCCTTGGTATTACCAGAGAATCCGCCTGGAAAATCATTCTGATTGTCATTTCATTCCTCGGGATACTCTCTGTTATTTTCTTCCTTATCTGGCAGTCGCGTCTCAAAAAATCACGCGTCTCTCCGGAACTATCCATTAATCCTGGAGCAGTCCAGATGCCTGAAGTCGGCAAATCATCAGACAAAGAATCACGGTAGAAAATACAATCTCACCACAAAGAACACAGACTATTTAGTTTGTAGAATCTATTGAGTTCGTAGAGTTTATAGAGTCTCATCTTAGCAACTCTACGAACTCTAAAAACCCCGAAAAAGTGTCTTATTTATCTTACACTCGTTGTCATAACTCCTTTAAAATCGTATCCATTAATTGGCAGGGGGGGAGATACCCACCCCCCTCCCCTCTACCACTCACCCAAATAGTTAAAAGGAGTGCTATCTTTAATATAAACAGACGGCATTTTTAATCAAAACAAACGACACCGCTTGTCAACTTACTAAAACATACAGTATATAATGAGTGGTATCTGAGCGGTAAAGAAAGGGCATTTGATTAATAAACAAACGGTATTTCTAATCAAAACAGACGACACCGCTTGTAAACTTACTAAAACATAGAGTATATAAGGAGTGCCTAAAGTTATCAATAAAGACCGTATCTGTCTATAAATGACTACGGTATGTCGGAAAATTTATTGATTCCGGATGAGTTGCAGAAAAGTGATGTATTCCGCCTGCCATAAGAAACCCCGTAGGTATGTATCTATTATAACAAATATCTCTCTTTTTCCACCCCCCGATGAGAGTGGATGTCCACCCACACTCCAATAC
>JAZDFP010000167.1:0-11389 GCA_043807745.1 Planctomycetota bacterium | reverse complement strand
CCCATCGCCCAATTGGCCATTGCCGTTAGCGCCCCAGGCCCAGAGTGAGCCGTCAGTCTTTATGGCAACGGTGTGGTTACCCCCGCAGCCGCAAGCAAGGACAAACCAGTTAGTATCAGCGCCAATCCGGATCGGGGTCGTGTTATTACCGCCGGTCGTTCCGTCGCCGAATTTGCCATTTGTGTTAGCGCCCCAGGCCCAGAGCGAGCCATCGGCCTTGCAGGCAACGGTATGAGAACCCCCGCAGGCAATGGCAGCCCCGGCCCAGCCCGTATCGCTGATTAGTTTGGGTCCGGTTGTGACATCAGTAGTTGTTCCGTCGCCTAATTGGCCATAGCCGTTATATCCCCAAGCCCAGATAGAACCGTCGGCCTTGCAGGCAACGGTATGAGAACCCCCGCAGGCAATGGCAGCCCCGGCCCAGCCCGTATCGCTGATAAGTTTCGGTGTTGTGCTCTGATTAGTTGTCCCGTCGCCTAATTGACCCCAGCCGTTATTGCCCCAGGCCCAGAGCGAGCCGTCGGCCTTTATAGCAACGGTGTAAGCGCCCCCACAGGCAATGACAGCCCCGGCCCAGCCCGTATCGCTGATTAGCGTCGGGATATTTTTATCAGTAGTTGTCCCGTCGCCCAATTGACCACTGCCGTTATATCCCCAGGCCCAGAGTGAACCATCAATCTTTATACCAATGGTGTGATGTCCATTGTTTCCTCCAGCCACCTGTACCCAGTTACCTTCAGGCCGGGTTTGGAAACTCCAGACCACCCCTGTAGTTGCGCCGCCGGCATTCCTGGAGTCTATCCGCCAGTAATAGGTTGTGTTGTAAGCAAGCGTGCCCGGGTTATAACTCGTGCCGGACTGATTGCCCTTAAATGTTCCCGGACTGGTTGTCCCGAAATAGACGTCATAAGATGTAGCCCCGCTTGCCGAAGCCCAGGATACTAAGGTCGTAGTTATAACATCAGTTGCTCCATCAGCCGGGGCAGGCGTGGTTACCTGGTCCGGCGGCGGGACATCCGTTACGGTGATGGATATGGTTTCTTCGGCGTAGAGAGCTCCGGTGTCTGTAGCCCGGAACTTAACGTTGTTATATGTACCTGCCTGGGTGTAGTCCGGTATCCAACTGAAAGTCCTGGTGGCCTGGGTAAAGACCGCGCCGGTAGGCAGTCCAGTTGCTGAATAGACCAAGGTATCTGTGTCCGGGTCGGTACCGGTGATGGCAAACGTCAGCAATATGCCTTCATTTACGGTCTTGTTGCCGATAGCGTCAAGAACAGGTATCCGGTTTACATTATTAACCGTGATGGATATGGTTTCTTCGGCGTAGAGAGCTCCGGTGTCTGTAGCCCGGAATTTAACGTTGTTATATATACCTGCCTGGGTATAGTCCGGGGTCCAGGAAAATGTCCTGATGGCCGGGGTAAAGACTGCGCCGGCAGGCAGTCCAGTTGCTGAATAGGCCAGGGTATCTGTGTCCGGGTCGGTACCGGTGATGGCAAACGTCAGCAATATGCCTTCATTTACGGTCTTGTTGCCGATAGCGTCAAGAACAGGTATCCGGTTTACATTATTAACCGTGATGGTAATGACCTTGGAATCTGACAGCCCGTTGGTTGTGGCGGTAAAGGTGACCGGATAACTGCCGGCTTGTGTATAATCCGGGGTCCAGCTGAATGCGCCGGTGCCGGAAACCAATGACGCGCCGGCCGGCGTTGAAACCATCGAATAGGCGATAGTATCGCTATCAGGATCGGCGGCGGAAAGAGTGAATGACAGGAGCGCGTTCTCGTTTACGGTTTGGTCGCCGGGCGAGACCAGAACCGGGGCTCTGTCTGTGTTATTTACTGTGATGGTTATCGTTTCACTGTCAGACAGATTACCAGCGCCGTTGTCGATAACCGTGAATGTTACATTATAGCTGTTAGCCTGGGTATAGTCAGGCGTCCAGGAGAATGTCCGGGTGCTGGTAACAAACGTTGCGCCGGCAGGCAGTCCGCTGGCTGAATATGTCAGGGTATCTGCGTCCGGGTCGGTTCCGGTGATGGCAAACGTCAGCAATACGCTTTCATTTACAGACTGGTTACCAATGGCTGACAGAACAGGCGGCCGGTTGACATCGCCGACCGAGATAGTGATAGTCTCTTCGCTAAACGCACCGATGCTGTCGGTGGCCCGGAATGTTACATTATAGTTGCCGGTCTGGGTATAGGCTGGCGTCCATGAGAATGTCCGGGTGCCGGTAATAAACACCGCGCCGGTAGGCAGTCCGCTGGCCGAATAGGTCAGGGTATCTGCGTCCGGGTCGGTTCCGGTGATGGCAAACGTCAGCAATACGTCTTCGTTGACTATCTGGTTGCCGATGGCGTTAAGAACCGGGGCCCTGTTTAGGTTATTTACGGTAATGGTGATGGCCTCTTCGTCAAACAGACCGTAGGCGTCGGTGGCCCGGAATGTTACATTATAGCTGTTGGCCTGGGTAAAGCCGGGGGTCCAGGAGAATTGCCCGGTGCTGGTAATAAACGCCGCGCCAGCCGGCAGTCCGGAGGCGGAATATGTCAGGGTATCTGCGTCCGGGTCTGTTCCGGTGATGGCAAACGTCAGCAGGGTGGCTTCCGAGACTATCTTATCGCCGATAGCGGCCAGGGTCGGCGCCTGGTTGGCAACCGTCTGGAAACTCCAGACCACGCCCTGGGTCGTGCCGGCGGAGTTCTTGGAGTTAATCCGCCAGTAATAGGTGGTGCTGTAAGCAAGCATACCCGGGTTATAACTCGTGCCGGCCTGATTGCCCTTAAATGTTCCCGGACTGGTTGTCCCAAAATAGACGTCATAAGAGGCGGCTCCGGTTGCGGACGCCCAAGAAATCTGGGTCGTAGCTATTACAGTTACGCTATTAGCCGGGGTTGGTGAAATTACCTGTGCTGGTAAACTGACCGGAGCAGACTGGGTAGTAAAACTCCAGCTATCGCCGGTTGTTGTTCCGGCGGAGTTCTTGGAGTTAATCCGCCAGTAATAGGTGGTGCTGTAAGCAAGCGTGCCCGGGTTATAACTCGTGCCGGCCTGATTGCCCTTAAATGTCGCCGACGAACTAATTGTGGTGCCGAAATAGACGTCATAAGATATGGCCCCGCTTGCCGAAGCCCAGCTTAACTGCTGGGTAATTGGAACATTGACGGCGTTATTAGCCGGGGTCGGCGTGGTAACCTGTGCAGGTACAGTTGCAGTTAGGGTTGGGATTGGGGTTGGTATGCCGCTACTGCCGCTACTTCCGCCGCCGCAACCGCCGTAGTTAAAGCTCGTTACATACACCATGCATAAAATCATCCCGATGGCTGTTATCCATTTTCTGTTACGATTTACCATATTATGCCTCACTTTCCCGTCCCATTGGAACGAATTATATTCTGGCAGCCGGTGAAAGATACAACTTCACAGGCAACCCATTAAAATTCAGAACTTATTCAAAATCCGCCATATTATCGTGCCGAAAGCAGACCCGCCTCCCCGGCCTCGCCGAGGCGAAGCCGAGGGCGGGCAGGCAGGAAACTAACGGTTTCTCTTTGGTATTCATCATTCCAAACCTGACAGATTCTATTTACTGTTTTTGCTCGATAAAGCGCCGTCACGATGACCACTAAAAAACACATCTAATGCGGCGAAGAAGTTTTTAACCTATCTAACGCCGGTTTAGCTTTTGATGCTAATGGGTCATCTGGATAATAGAAAACAATCTGGTACAACTTAAGTTTGGCCGTTTCGTTATCATCAGCTCGCGCTGCATTCATATATTGTGTATATAACTCTTTTGCCGTCTCGGTTGGTTTCGGGACATTACTTTGGTCAAAGATATCTTCATTAAACGGTTTAAAAGATACCTTTTCGATTTTAATATCAGAGAAGCCAAATTCACGCCAATCTTTCCCCGAGAGTTTAGATATGTATGTGAAGCCTTTACTATCACACATACTATCACACATACCATCACACATTATAGCACCGGAAGTATGTCCTTTAACCAATAATTTCACCTCTTGCGCTGGAACGGCGCTGGCGCGGTCAGGAAAAATTATCATTTTAAATATTATTGCTTCAAGCAGATATGTTGATGGATTATAATATAGGGTAGTAGTTCTATTCTTGCGTGTCTCAGTATCTTTATCCTTCAATTCAACCATTAAAACATTTTTATTAAGTTCTTTATCCATTTGTTTCCCCTTATAAGAAATATAGTAATCAGGGTCTTTTAGCCTAAGAGTAAAGGCCGTCAGCAATGAATAACGCTGGTCAAACAAGCGGCTAACCATTTGATCTAATCCAATAGTCCCCATTGAAATACCCATGAGAGGTCGTAGTTCCACACCATTATAAGTGATACCACTCATAAGTTTTCTTTGGCTATCTTTTGGACCCTTATAATCAACAAGTTCAGAGAGGTTTTCATAGTAGTCAACTCTTCGATATTTCGTAATATTGGAATCAGTTAGGCAGGAGTATAAGGAAACCTCATACAGTGATGATTCGCTATCATGGGTATGTATTAGTGAAGCTTCCAGATACGAATAGTGAATAGCTTTGAGTTGTTCTTCGCCGCCATAACTTTTTATTATGTGGTCAACAATATTTTTGAATTCGGTATTTTTGTAATAATCATTTAAGAGTTCTTTTTCAGATTTCTCATCTTGTGCATAACCCATAAATACAAAGCAAAATAAGGCCAGCAATATTGATGCCATCAATACTATACTTTTTCTCATATTTATTCCTCCTTCTTAATGGTTATCGCTACTGCTCAAATCAGCATAAAATCTAATCTTACCTATTATCTTGTTCATAATACCCTCATAGAAGCCCCAGACGAGCGGCCGTTAGGCAATCCTATTCGTCTTGTCCGTTCGTACGCATAGCCCAGAAGACCGCACGCTCAGACCGGTCTGTGTACGGAGACTTAATCCGGTCTCCCCATAGTTCCAAGACCTGAAAGCCATGTTTGTTCAGCCATGCCCGCATCTCCGCGGTACTGGGCGGATGCTTCTGTCCAATCCCTTCCTTTTTTGTGGTTTTCCCATCAGGCGTGGTGATTGTGACCGTGCGGTAAAAACGTACGAGCCGCTTCTTAACGTCAAACCAAATGGTCTCTGAAGTCCCTCTGACCTCTGTGCCATCGGCGCAAATTCCTGTGGGGAAACGGTTCTCATTGATTCCGGGTTCGCACCAACTATGGTCAAGCTCACCTTCCATGTGGTTATTATCAAGATAGAGGTATCCATTTGGTTTAAGAGCGGCCCGAGCCGAGCAGATAGACCTTTCCTGCTCCTGCTCCGTGGCCAATTCGTATAAGCAGTTCGCGCCGAGGATGACCAGATCAAATCCGCCGGGCCATTCATCCGTCAAGATATTGCTCTGTACGAGAGTGATTCTCTCCTGCGCAGATCGTGCCAGCTCTTGGATCTTTCGACGCGCCGAATCAAGCATAGGCTTCGATTTGTCGATCCCAACCAGCGTATGTCCATCTTCTGCCAAGGGAATCAGGATCCGCCCATTACCGCAGAACGGCTCGAGTATGCGGAGTGGTGCGCGGCCTGCAAGTAACTGTCTTATCAGGACGACATCGTTCGTCTGGGTTTCAGTCTTGTCATATATTTCTACGACGTAATCGTCGACGTCATACGCTTTGAAGTCGGTCGTTTCCATATCGTTCTTCTTTCTTTGCCGAACATTGACACTCAGACGCGCGGTTTACCGCATCGCCCTTCACCCTGTTGTTCGGTCATCTCATTTTGTAGTTGATTGCCGTTTCTTCGTTCTTCAATTGTTTCAGGTGGCACGATGCATTCGTGGTAAGCAACGGATATTGAGCTGATTTATGGTTCATATAGTATAGTCAAGTAGAGCAAATATCGTGCCTGAAATAAGGGGGATTTGCAAAAATACCGATTTGATATAACTACTTATAAATAAAAGAATTAAGATAAAGCAATGGTTATTAAGTGTGCTTGAAGGAAATGAATATTGTGGTTAGAATGACTACAAGTGTGTTGTTTTTGAAACACGGGGCGGAAACGGCATTTTTAATTGTTTTATCTTCCTGTATAGATTGACCCGGTCATAACCAAGTAATTTGGCGGCATCGCTTATATTACCTTGTGTTTTCCTAAGGGTTTGCGTGATGATATCACGTTGATATGCTTCACTCATTTCTTTAAGGGATGAAACACCAGACTTATTGGGAAATGCCCCACTCAATGGATTTCGGATATTCTCAGATATCATTGATTCGTTAATGGATTTTGTCGTGGGACACATAATACAAATCCTTTTTATTTCATTTTCCAGTTCCCTGACATTACCAGGCCACGAATAACCCATTAGTATCTCTAACCCCTTGGCGAAGAGTTCGGGATGATGTTTGTCTCCTGTCCTCATATATCGCCTGAAGAAGTGTTCAACTAAAAGAGGAATGTCTTGTTTCCTGTCTCGTAAAGGGGGCAGGTTAACTGTAATCGTATTAATGCGGTAAAATAAATCTTCCCGGAAACGTTTCTTATTGACTAATTCTCCAATATTCTGATTAGTGGCAAAAATGAAACGAGTATTAACGGCAATGGACGCTTGAGCGCCTATCGGCCAGATTTGTCCATCTTCTAAAACTCGTAATAATTTTTGCTGCATCCCCGGCGACATATCTGAAATCTCGTCTATTAGAAGGCTTCCACCGGTTGCGAGTTCAATATAGCCTTTTTTATCTTCAACCGCGCCGGTAAACGCCCCTTTGGTATGGCCGAAAAGTTGGCTTTCCATAAGTGTTTCTGATATCGTACCGCAATTTATGGACAATAAAGGTTTATTCGCTCTGGGACTATTTTTATGAATGGCCTGCGCAAATAGTTCCTTGCCCGTGCCGGTTTCACCTTGGATTAAAATCGGCAAATCCGTCGGAGCAATTTTTTCTATTAACTGCCAGACCTCCTGCATTTCCGGCGACTGGCCAATGATTATTTCCTGCGGAAATGTCTTTTTGAGCCGTTGGGCCAATCTGATTCTTAAAACATCCTCTGTGTTTTTAAGACTTTCGGATGTGTCTGTTATCCCGCGGCTTTGTATCTGACGAAAAAAAGTGTCAAGTTCGCGCATTTTGTGATAAAGCCAGATTATATCAATTTTAGACAATATGAACTTAATTTTTTTCTCTATAGAACCCGCCTTTTGGGGCATATTCTTAAATGTATACCATTTGTTAAGGATGAGACCCGCATCACAAAAAACGTCATTGCGTTGTGACCGGCGAGCCTCTTTCATAACATCTGTTAGAGAACTGATGGCACTGCTCACTTGCCCATCTATAAGATCTATAGATGCGAGGTGGATTTTGGAAGTAAGTATACCACATTGGTAATTAATGTGCTCGGCGAGTTTAATACTTTCAGCCAACAACTGACGGCTTTTGGTATATTCTTCTATCCGTAGCAGATATTCGGCTTCCAATTGTTTATACTGTACAAGATCGTGCGGCTTAATAAATGGCTGGTAAACAGGAAGTTTTTCCTTGATAATCTGCCGGACATTCTCCATTTGGTTTTCAGAGAGATAACAATATCCTAATGCGATGATACTACAAACACGCGTATTTTTGTCCATCGGGGGTATATTATCTCCATATTTCCGATAGTATTCTTCTACCTTCCTGAGTTGATATATGGCGGATTTAATATTTAGCATCGATACAAAAGTGCCTCCCATAAACCATACAGACCATATAACATCTGCAGGGGGAAATGAATTTTTGGTTGCTATCAAATATGCTTTATAAAACATCTCTATAGCACGGGAATATTTTCCTTGACGGTAATAAGCCCATCCCAAGAATAAATATAATCGGTATTCTTCTTTGGGGCAATAAGACAACGATGGTAGTTTCTTTCGCGTTGATTCACCATATCGTTCGGCTTGAACGAAATTTTCCTTGTCTAATGCTGATTTGATAAAATTAAGAGAATAAGATAATGTTTTAGGCTTCATAATAATAAATAATTGGGTTATCTAAATCGTTTTATTCCCCAGGTTCGTGCCTCACCTATAAAGCGGTCTGCCTGACCTTTTATTTCAGTTTGTCTCCTAATACCTAAGCATATTATACCTAATTTAGATTTTTAGCGCAACTATTTTGCGTATTCTTCCATCCCGGGATTATCAGATATACCGGGATATAAAAAAATCGTGCCCTGCCCCGATGTTCATCGGGACTCCGTTCACACTCCACAAGTCAAGTATTTGACCCATTACAAAATATGTGGTTTGGAGCATATCCCTTCTGCAAATCGATACAAACATTTTACACAATGATGTTTCTTAATTCTTCCCGAACAAGGTCACCTATCTCGGAAGTAGTAACAGCAGTCTTCCTGCCCATCGCAATATCAGCTGTTCGGTGGCCAGCAACGAGAACATTTTTAACAGCCTTTTCTATTGAAGCGGCAATTTCCTCGTTTCCAAATGAATATCTAAACATCAATGCCACTGAACAAATGGTTGCCAGTGGATTACCCCGGTTTTGTCCCGCAATATCAGGTGCGCTACCGTGAATTGGTTCATAAATTGCTACTTTGTCACTCAGACTGGCCGATGCTAACATTCCAATAGAGCCAACAAGAGCCGCCGCTTCATCACTTAAAATATCTCCAAACATATTGCTTGTCAGAATAACATCAAACTGTTTGGGATTTTTTATTATTTGCATTGCGCAATTATCGACGTAAAGATGATCGAGTTTTACATCCGGATATTTCCGATGCACCTGCGTTACAACCTGCCTCCATAGGGATGATGATTCAAGAACGTTGGCTTTATCTACCGAAGTAACTTTCTTTCGGCGTTTTCGGGCAATGTCAAAGGCAGTGTGAGCAATTCGTTCTATCTCCCATTGATAATAAACTTCAGTATTAATACCCTTTTCCCCTTTTATAGTCTTTTTTATCCCTCGTGGTTTCCCGAAATAGATTCCACCAGTGAGTTCCCGGACAATAATAAAATCAGTCCCCTCAACGATTTCTCGCTTGATAGGCGAAGCATCTATAAGAGGCATCAATATTTCAACTGGGCGGAGATTGGCAAAAACCTTTAATTCTTTTCTTAGCCGAAGTAATCCTTGCTCAGGTCTTATATCATAAGGGAGTATATCCCATTTGGGACCGCCCACCGCGCCGAGCAGAACGGCATCACTTGATTTTGCCTTCCTGATAACCTGGTCTGTAATTGGTTCACCGATGCTATCTATGGAATCACCGCCGATAAGGCCATGCTCAAATATTATCTTAAATCTGCCTGCAGACGATATTACTTCCAAGATTTTCCTTGCCTCCGGCACAACCTCTTTGCCAATACCATCGCCGGGCAGGAGCAAAATTTTTATTTTCTTATTATACATTTTCCCTCCTTTAGAATAATTGTTTTATACGCTTCACTTTTTCGGAATCATTACTATTCACACGGCAAGTATTTTTTCTTACAACATAATTTATTAGCCCTCCAGCTAAAATAATCTCTTGAAGAAATGTTGGTAAGACTGGGATTTTAAATTTCCGTCCTGATGATCGATGAGTGATATACCCTTCGTTAAGATTCACACAGAGAGAATTCCCCTGGCGGACAAAGTTAACTAAATCTGGTGATTCCATAACAGGGAATCCGGTGTTAATAGCATTCCGAAAAAAGATACGGGCAAAACTTACCGCAATGACACACGAAATACCGCAGGCCTTTAATGAAATAACTGCCTGTTCTCGTGATGAACCGCAGCCAAAGTTTTTACCGGCGACAATAATATCCCCTTGTTTCACCAAAGAGGAAAAATCAGATATCATTCCTTCCATACAGTGTTGGCCAAGATATCGGGGTTCTGAAGAATGAAGATACCGGGCCGGAATAATTACATCGGTGTCAATGTCATCCCCAAATTTCCAGATCTTTCCAATAAATTCCATAAATTATACCACCTCCTCTGGTGCAGAGATCCTTCCCCGGATGGCAGAAGCCGCGGCCACGGCCGGGTTGGCCAGATACACCTCGCTTTTTGAGTCTCCCATCCGCCCGACAAAATTCCGATTGGTTGTAGCCACAGCCCGTTCCCCGCGAGCAAGGATACCAAGGTGACCTCCGAGGCAAGGACCGCAGGTTGCCGGAAAAATCATTGCTCCAGCATCAGTAAATATTTGAATAAGACCCTCCTTCAGAGCCTGCCGATAGATTTCAAAAGTTGCCGGAAAAACAAGAAGCCTTACTTCTCGGTGAACTTTTTTCCCTTTCAGTATACCTGCCGCAATCCTTAGGTCTTCCAACCAGCCGTTGGTGCATGAGCCGATGACTACTTGGTCTATTTCTATCCGTCTTATTTCATATACGCTCTTAATATTCTGGGGCGAATGCGGAAACGCTACGAGTGGCTCAATCTTAGAGCAATCGTATTCTCTTATCTGAGAAAAATGAGCATCAGGGTCATTGGTATAAAATCGGTAAAATTTCTTAACCCGCCCGGAAATATAACGTTCAGTAATCTTGTCAGGTTCAATAACGCCATTCTTACCGCCACCTTCTATAACCATATTAGTCATCGTGAATCGCTCTGCCATAGGAAGTTTACTTATGACGGAACCGGAAAAATCCATTGCCTGGTAAAGTGCACCATCCACGCCGATATCGCCAATAACCTTAAGAATTAGGTCTTTACCGTAAACCCATTTTACCCTTTTACCATAAAAAATGAATTTTATTGTTTGCGGCACTTTCAACCAGACTTTGCCGGTAAGCATCGCCGCTAGGAAATCCGTGCTTCCCACACCAGTAGCAAATGTTCCAAGTGCACCGTAAGTGCATGTATGACTATCCGCACCGATAATCAAATCACCGGGCAATACTATTCCCTTTTCGGGTAATAGTGCATGTTCAATTCCTCCACGACTCCCCTCATAGAAATGGAGTATTTTGAATTCTTTGGCAAACATCCGAACGGTCTGGCACTGTTCAGCCGAAAGAATATCTTTATTTGGGACAAAATGGTCCAGCACAAGGACGATTTTCCTGCGGTCAAAGACCTTCTTGGCCCGCACTTTCCTGAGCTCCTTTATGGCAATTGGCGCAGTGATATCATTAGCTAATGCAATATCTATATTCGCCATTACAAACTGTCCTGGTTCTACATATTTAAGTCCCGCGTGAGCAGCAATTATTTTTTCTGTAATTGTCATTCCCATATTATATTCCTTTCTCAATAAGCCTTGTTCCTTTGGCTGACTTTTTATACTCCAGATTATTTAGAGCGTTTATATACGCTTTAGCACTGGCAATAATAATATCAATATGAGAGCCGTGTCCCAGCACAGTTAACTCGTTCTCTTTCAAG